>JAHFAE010000066.1:0-15792 GCA_023250675.1 Oligoflexia bacterium
TAAAGCGTGTGAAAGAGTTGACGTTTTCAGGCACCTCATGGGCATTATTTGGTCAGAAAATCAGCTAGTTAGGTCTTAAACCCTTATGAATTGCTTTTAAAACCGGTATCTATTTTGAAGGGGTACTTATGGCAAGAGGGTGAAACGATGAACGTGATCCGACTTCATTACATAGCGCCAGTTCTAATTTTGGCCATGGTTTGCGGCTGTCGGGGCCGTCAAACTGGTGAACTTCCCATAGAGCTAAGTAAGAAAGTTACTTCTACTGGTGGTATCGATGAAGATGGTAGGGAATTTACCGGGTTTAGTCCAGTCCTGGATATTCAAAATATTAAGTCTCAACTTGAGGATAACGAAGACAATCGTTCCTTCGCCGATAATGTTGAATCTGCCTCCTTGGTAAAGACTAAATCAAATCAGCTGCAAATAATGATCAAGTGGAGAGACCTCCCAAATCCACTCATTTTTAGAGGTAAGCTCTATGAAAATGACGGCAAATATCTTAGTCGACTGCATGAATCCACGGGACAAAAACAAGAATTTATTATTCATGCCAGTTGCTCTCAAAATCCGTGCTCCCAAGTCACTGCAATCCTCATTGATAATCAGCGCCATAAAATTGGACTGATCGTTAAAGAAGAAGTTCGTCCTGCTCGATTGAGAATTCCTGGATCCCAAAAACCTACCATTGAAAAATTAGACGATGAAAAGAAAGCTGCCATTCAAGAATTAGAAAAAACTAAAACAGTGACGGTCAGTTCATCAGAAGTTTATCCTGGCGGCAAAACCAGTGTGATCGTAAAAAATGATTCTGGACTTGAGGTTTCAGGGAACGTGGTTAGAACAAACGGCGAATGTGTACCCATGAAATCAAATGAAAAAGCTAAAAAAGTTGGGGATTCGACGTGCCTTAAAGGCAATAACGAGCAAGGCCAAATCATAATCGAGTTTCAAAATGGTGAGGGTCCCCATGCCTACTTAGAAGTTACAAAGCCAGATCAACAAAAGCCTAATAGACAGGTAAGTCCTCAATGCGACTTCCAAATAGATACAAAAAAACTAGATCCCATAACTGCAAGTATTTTACCCGATTGCGAGCGCCCCATGGTTAAGATCACTATGCAAGATTGGTGGGAAGTAGATACCAGGGGTAGGGGTGGCCTCATAGATTTTATGAAGCTCTATCAAGCAGTAGAAAACGGAAACCCTATTGGGACCGCTCAAGATTTAAAAAAAATGCTAGAAGTTTTTGCTGCGTACAGACTGCCTCTGATTTTTAGCTACTTTCCACTTATTGAAACTAATTTTAATAAAGAGTTGGTTGGTGGGGCAAAAGAAGTTGGAGTTTTTCAATTTACCGACGATGCGGCACGAAGGTGGGGACTTACCGAATTATTTTCTCCAATTTGGATTGGAAAAAATAAATGGGGCAAAAACTTGTATGGTCCTGACGAAAGGGATATCAGAATTCAGATAGCTCCGGCAAGCAAAGCATTTTCTAAGATGATGAAATATAATCTAAGTCTATTTAACAATGACTTTAAGATGGCTGCAGCTGCATACAACTGCGGGGATGGTTGCGGTAGAAAAGCAAAAGAACACCTTAACGATGAAGTCAAGAAACAAGAAAATTCCAAAACTCTTTCTCCGATGATTGCCGAACTAAAAGAAGCCTCGGAGCTTTACCAATTTTGGTATATGGAAGAATTTGGATTTATTCCCGATTCGACTCAAATTTATGTCGAAAGAATTCTCTCTGCTATTTTTGTGAGTCTAAAACCTGAATTCCACAATATAAAAAATGTTCCGGCTATTTCATTGTATTAAATAATTTTCCTTCAATACAATTTTCTACAATAAGATTTAATTGCGGCTGACAGCGCGTATCTAAGCTTGTTTAGATCGATAAATGTGCAGAAACCTGTAAATGAGATAGACATAAAAATCTACTCTCATGCAATTTCAAATTCTGCCGAGCAGTAAAACGGAGTAACCTGGTCTTAAGGAGTGTTCAAAATGAGTAAATCGGCGGCTGCTTTAAAACAACAACAAGATTTAGCCCTTTTCGAAAATGCGGAACATGAAAATCCACTTACTAGCTTGAACTATCATTTTGATTTGGCTGCAAATTTGCTTAAACTTGAAGAGGAGTTACAACAACTCCTTAAACAACCTTATCGGGAATTGCACGTTCAGATTCCGGTCAAAATGGACAACGGAAAACTTCAAATATTTCATGGTTATCGAATTCAACATAATGCCGTAAGAGGACCATATAAAGGCGGAATTAGGTTTCACCAAGATGTGGACCGCGATGAAGTCTTGGCCCTTGCTACCTTAATGTCTTGGAAAACGGCTATAGTCGATATCCCCTTCGGCGGTGCCAAGGGCGGAATCACCGTAGATCCCACCAAACTTTCTCGTCGAGAATTACAGGCACTCACGCGGGGGTTCATGTCAAAGATCGACCTTATTGTAGGGCCGCAGCGAGATATTCCTGCCCCCGATGTTAATACAGACGAAAAGACAATGGCTTGGATGATGGATGAATATGGAAAAAAGCACGGTTACACACCAGCAATTGTAACCGGCAAGCCTTTGGCATTAGGTGGAAGTCTTGGGCGTAAAGAAGCAACTGGCAGAGGAGTAGTATTCACAATAGTTGAAGCCTGCCGCGTCTACGGAATTGATTTGAAAAAATCAACGGCTGTAGTTCAAGGTTTCGGAAACGTGGGAAGTTTTTCTGCCAAATTTCTTCACGAATCGGGATGTAAAGTAATAGCAGTCTCTGATGTTCATGGCGGCCTCTATGACCAAAAAGGAATTGATATTCCTTCTCTTATTGAGCACATCAGACTTTACGGTTCCATCAAAGGATTTAAAGGAGATATCATTACTAACGATGAAATCTACAAGATTAAAAGCGATATAGTAGTTCCAGCGGCCCTCGGTGGAGTGATTACAGCTAGCGTTGCAAAAAAACTCGAATGCAAACTTATCGCTGAAGGGGCCAATAATCCTACATCAAAAGATGCTGATCTCATTTTACATAAAAAGGGAATTCCGGTTATTCCCGACATTCTTTGCAATGCGGGTGGAGTGACGGTCAGTTATTTTGAATGGGCTCAAAATCTGCAGCAATACAAATGGGATGTAATTCAAGTTAATGACGAGCTCAAAAAAGTCATGACTAAAGCTTTTGGTGATGTTTACGAACTTTCAAAAAACCATTCTGTGAGCTTGAGAACGGCCGCCTACATGTTGGCTATAGACCGCGTAGCGCAAGCAACCAGACTCAGACTCATTTAAAGGGTGCCAGGCGGTTTTTCCGCAAATATACGCGGTGCTGGACTCCCAAATACGTTATATTTGCGGAAAAACCGCCTGGCACCTTTATATCAGATATGGGTAGAATGTCCTTGGCGAAAACAATTCAAAGGAACATCTATGAGACTTCTTACCTTGCCTTTGATATTTGGGATCATTTTTTTCAACGCAAATCTGAGTTGGGCGATAACGGGGTTTAATCCAGAACCTGGCAGCGATATCGTCGGACTCTTTGAACATCCTGAACTCTGGGAAAAAGCTCGAGGCAAGATTCAATATCTCGGAATCATCGACATGTCTTTTACCAATATCCAGCACCCCCTCACCAACGGCAATACGTTGGATCGATTTCGAGATGTCCATGCGTTTGAAAAACTTAAAGCGTGGGGCATTGAGCTTGCCATGGAAACTGGCTCAGTCAAACCGGGTATCCATTGCGATGCCAAGCTAAATGCCATAAGTCACTCCAAACATTTCAAAGAAGTCAAAGATTTAGGTGGCAAGATTTCTATGGTCACCATGGATTGGCCCAGAGCTTCGGGCAAAAATGATTGTCATCAAACTGTAGATGAAACCGCAGAATACGTGGCCCAGTACGCAAATGTATTAAGCAGCGTTTTTGAAAATCAGCACCCCGGTGAAAAACTAAAAATAGGTCTGTATGAAGGCTATCCTCTCCTATCAATTGCCGAACTCAAAATTTGGCTAGATACAATGATGAAACACGGGTACAAACCCGGTCATTTTATTTTAGATCTTGATAGAATTTCTCATGACAGCCACCATCAATGGGATTTTTTCGATAACGCAATGAAAAAGTTGTTGAAAGAACTAAAGGCATATTGCCAACAAAGAGGAATTCTTTTCGGAGTAGCCTATTGGAGCAATCGATTGGGTTCGCCCAAGCAATACCACGACGATGTTATCAAATGGGTAAAGCGAGTTCATAAGGGTATTGGCCAACCCGACATTAATGAATTTGTGAGTTGGGAGTATTGGGTCCAATTCGGAAACCAAGGAATCGTATTTCCGCAAAATATGCCCGAATCTTGGATATACAGCCACACAGGATTGCTCCTTGAGGGGCTTTCATTGCTTAATCATTCTAAATTTTGATTTTAATTCCCTCTTGTAAAATCAACGAGCCCATGGGATTCTTTTTCCTTCCCATCGAATAAAACATTTAAGGAGGTCACCAATGCGATATTTAATTCTCGTTTGTTTTACCGCGTTTCTAGCTTCTTGTGCCTCGTTACATAATGGTAATTATGCCCAAACCATTGATGCAAATTCGGCCAATAAAGCCGCAAATAGTATTGGTACAAAAGCTCCATTAAAATCTGGTTTAATCATAAGTGGAGAAGAGAATACTGAACTGGCGAGCGACTACTTCACGGCCCTAGATCTCACTTTTGAAAACACCACAAATGATTGGATCAGAATCAAATCAGTAAAAATAGATTTCGGTGATGAGACTTTAAATAAAGAAATTAACTTCCCGGTGGGTCAGGATTTGGCCCAGTGGGCTAACAGCGCTCAACAGCGCAGTGAAATTAAGAGCTATAATACCTCATTGGTATTGGGCGCCATTACGGCAGGGGCGGGAACCGTGGGTACATTGAGTTCTGATAAAACTGCCCGCAATGTAAGCTTAGCTACTATGGGAGCCGGGGGTTTAGCTTTAACAGCAACCTCTTTATCCAAGACCAGTCATTCATTGGGCGAAGCTGCTTTGGTTCCTAAAACCCACTTGTTGGCGGGAGCTTTTACAATTCCACCCGGACTGCACGTAAGAAAATGGATCACGTTGTACACGAGGAATCCCTTGAAAATTCCCTATGCTTCAAACGTGACTTTGACTTTAAATGAAGCAGATGGCACAAACGAAAAAGTTCTTTTGCATTTTAGAAAATTCAATTTGGCTTCGTCTGATTGGCAACGAAAACATTCGTTTGTAAAAGCTGAATATGAAAAGGCGACGACACTAGCAAATCCTTAGTAAATGCAACGTAAATGAGTTACTTTGGGCCAAGAAAATGAAACTCATGGTTCTTGTACATTAAATTATGGAAAAACCAACAAAGACTCCGTAGAATTTAAGAATAATGAAGCTCCTCAACTTGGCCCTCATCTTTACTCTTATTACTGAAAGTGGGTTAGGGCAAGAAACTGCCCCCCAAAACCAAAGGTTAGAAAGTCAATTTGCAGCATATAATAGTTCTCATAGTATCCGAGATCTCTTTAACAAGAATTTGATCTACTTTAGTAAAGATGACATCGAGTATTTTGACAGTCTTGTTGAAAAGTATGGGTTGTCTAAATTATTTCCGGCGAAAATAGAAAAAAATAAAATTATCATCGTTGAAGATAATTTCACCTATGAATTTGATTATTCAGAAGTCAAAAATGGGTTACTCAAAGTCAATGACACCCCAATAGATTTGACAAATGAGAAAACATTTAAAGAATTAACTAACGCTATCGCAAAATTGCTGCTGAAATCTAACAAAGGCCAGTGGAGCGAGTTATTCTTACCAAGAGCCAATGCGAATCCTGCTATAGCGGGAGGATATCTTCTCTTGGGGCTGACCCCGGGAATCGCAGCCCTTGTAGTAGCCGCAGCCGTTGTCGGTGCGATTTTATATATTAGTCTTAAAAATAATTCCCCTTCTGAATTGGTTAAAGATTTTCTTAAGAAATGCAATAAACTTCAAATTAAGATGCACAGCGATTTGGAAAAGCCAAACTGGACAAAATTTTCTCAAGGTGATTACGACGCCGTGGCGAATTTAAGTTTTGACAAAGATGAATTCTGTAAGCCATCAAAAAACTCAGAAAATATTAGGGCATTTAATGAAGCACTGCCCGGTATTATTCCCAAGGCGATTACAAAATATTCTGCAACAGAATCAGAAGAATGCAAAAATGCAGAAAAATTAAAATCGTGTCTCAATGATATTAAATCCCGAATGAAATATAAGTCATTTAATCAGAAGCCGCCTGTCGCTGCTCCTGCAAATGGCCCGCGCTAAATTCATAGAAAGGCCCTGCCTGAGGCTAACATTTTTTGACTAAGTTTTGGTCAATTGCTAGAACCAATAAACCGGTCTTTAGTCCTTATTTTTTCATCAAAACTGCCGAATAATACTCTGTTCTTTTCGGGAGGCAGCAGATGGAGAAATTTCGCATTCTAATAGCAGACGATTCAGAAATGATTCAAGAACTCATCCGTTCTGTGTTAGATAAACTAGGTAACTTCGATATTTCTGAAGCTCGCGATGGCAAGCAAGCACTTGATATAATCGAAAAGGGTATTAAAGAGGGTAAACCCATACAGCTTGGTCTCCTTGATTGGAACATGCCCAATATGACAGGTATTGAAGTTCTTAATAAAGTGATGGTCAAAGAAAATGTAAGTATACCTGAGTTTATTATGGTCACCGCTGATCGAGAACAAAAAAGTGTTAAAGAGGCCTTTAAAGCCGGGGCCATCGATTATATCCCAAAGCCATTTTCGGCACATATGTTTCAAAGAAAAATAGAGAAATATTTAGCAAAAAAGAAATCAGCATAGGTCTCAAATATGAAACTTCAAAACGGAATTGTCAAAAAATTCAGTCGGCTAAATCCATTTAAAATTACTGTTGAGCCCAACGACGATCTCTATTTTTCTTTGGTGAATTTCCTATACTTACATTAACTCCGAAGACCAAGTTAATGTTGTGACCTGATTGGCCGCGTAAGAATTGGGATTGGAGAGGATTTGAAAAATCAGGATTAAGAGGGTAAGTCAAGCTTGTATTGGAATAATTATAATTAAAAATACCCATAAATGTTAAAGCTTGATTCATCTGATATCTTGCATTGGCAGAGGTATTTACTCCAAAATTATCTTTGTACTTCAAATTTTCTGAAACTGTATTTATGAGTGTCACATTAAACTTAGAGGATTTTGTAACCCAGTAGAGATAAATTTGAGAGAATACGGCCAGATAATTTTCTTTAATATGGTTTAAGTAATTGGGACTTGATAGTTCGGAATTGTCAATAGCTGTACCCATTCGAAATGCAAGTTCGTGGTTTTGGTTTTTATTGTCTCTAAAGGGGACGAGCGTCCATTCTACCCCTGACTGAAAAGAGTTTCCATTTTCAATATTTGAACTTGGATTTTTTACATTAGTATTAATGAAAGCCACATTCCAATTATTTGTTAGAGAATATATGGCAACGGCCGTATAGTTCTGGTCGACCATGCTTCCACTGAGGCGCCCGCCGGTCCCATCAGGGGTAGATAGATGCATGACGTTAAATGAAGTCTTAAAGCCCGTCTTAAATTTATCTGTGACATAAGCTAATTCACCGCCTACTGGTGTATTAAACATCTTGAATCCACCGCCGGCGCTACTGTTGTAGTTACCCTGACCGAAATCAGTAGTGATAACCCATGGACTTTTACCAATTCTGGCGAGCCAACCTTCTTTTTTAGGGTCCGGAGTAGGCGTGGATTCTTTAGGTGAGCCGAAAGTGACGACAACTTGCCCATCAGAATCAACTCTTTGACTAACTACAGGACGCAAGGCGAGAAATCCCTTTGTTACTGCTTCTCTGAGTTGAATAGATGCCGTTAATTTTTCGATGTTTTGAGGAAGCACGACGAAATATTCTAAATTGAGTGATTTTAAGGATGGAAGATCGGACCCCCATTTAAAAGAGTATTGAATCTGATCTTGGCTGATTGATTCATCACTAAATATTAGTCTTAACTCGCTGTCGTTAAAATTTTCTACTCGAGAAGCTAAGCGATCTTGATTTGAAAAAAACTCACGCTTCACATCTTCACAAGTAGTGCTGGTTGTATACCTGAAGACACAATTAAATGAGACACTCAGTTTGACAGGAGTTTGAGCACCCGAAACACTGGTATAGCCAACCACTAACGCCGTTAAAATTGTAGACATGCCTGAAAAAGTTTTCATTCTCATACCAAAAGTACTCCATAGTATTGAGCTCACAATTACTGTTGCCATAACCATGCCACAGAAGAAACTTTGCCAGTCACCAAGGTGCTGAAAAGTCTTAGTCTCGGACGGTTAAGCGCCAGCGCCTTCTAATACAGTTTCACACGAATTTTTCTTCTTCGCTTCGTGATAATGATTAAGCATTTTCACAAAATTTCGAACTCTTTGAAGGTGATTGTTATCAAACTGACGTACACCCACAACCGGAGGTACTATATTTAGTTGTTCAAATTTTAATAATCGAGCAGCGGTTCGACTCTCTTTGGCAAGCAATTTAAGTTCCTCTGCAAGAGGCTCCGTGAGTCGAGCATGGCCCAATGTATATATCAAAATCCATTTAAGATCCCACTTAGTGATAAGGTGCTTATTCACATAGGCCTGTCTTAAAAGTCTAATGGATACAGGAAAAGAATCTGGATCTTGAGGGTGGCTTGATACAGGAAAGTATCGCCACATATCCGCGGCGTTTTCGGACAGCTGTTGAGTTGCATCTTGAGCCATTGTCATTTCTTGAGCTGCAGAAATAAAATTTTGCATAGCGAAAAATCGAAGAGCATTTTCAATTTGTGGGCTGTTTTCCCAAAATGGGTCAACGAAGTTCTTTGTATTTTGCGCTACAATACTTAAAATGTAATCATCCACTTTATCTATAGAAAATTGAAATTTGGCGGGAATTGGTCTTTTAACAGGGAAATCAAATTTTATTTTTTGAGCCTCTTCTTTGACTTTTTCGAGGAATTCTGGCGAAGATACAGTCTTCCAAATTGTATTTTGCATCCAAAGAATATTTTTTCTCATTGTCACATCTGAATCAGCTCCAGGTGTAGCTCTAAACTTTCCGAATTGGTCCTCTTTAATCTGACCATATGATCCTGTCCAAGCTCCTGTAAAATGCTCATACCCAGTCTCATTAGACAGATGATTGGTTTCAGAATAACCGGCTATTCTAAAGTATTCTTCAAGTGATTCATTAGGTAACAATGGATCTGAAATGTAAAAACTCAGCTCTTCCTCAGTCAAAAGATTATTGTAATTTTCTAAGGGGGTGGGAGTCCCTTGAAAAGTACTCACATAAAGGCCAATCATATTTAGCTTACGAACAAGATCACTCATTTTTCCACCTCTTTCGCCGTATATTTTGTAAGCGGCAGCGAGTATTGATCGGCCTTGTCGTCCTCCACCAGAGGATACTGTATCAACTAGAATATAAGGGTGGCTGTCTTGAAAACGGTTCAGGGAAAAACCATTACTCTCTAGAACTCCCACAAGTGAATTTGTAGAAGTTTTTTGAAAACTAGCTTTACTCACAAAAATTCTTTGTACACGATTTTTCTGACCTATTGAAAGATAGAACCCTTCAAATAGATCCGCAATGGCTTGAGTATCTCGCCCTATAAATGCCCAAGTAGCCCCTGGATTCGTCTTTTCTAAATTGGCAATAAGTTGGGGACCATTTTCAAGAAGAATTTTGGTCCATTTCTGAAAATCAAGTACATGTCCATTACCGACTCTAAGGGGAGCTGAAGGGATACCCAACTCCTCAGCAAATTCATGTGAAATTTGAGAAATCGTCGTCATGGTGGGCCGCTCAGATGATGTTAGAATTTCAGCAACTGATTGTGGGGCTTGATCCGCCCCGCCAGAAAGAGAGCATAGGACTAGTAAAATTGTTGCAAAGGTTGAATTTTTCATTTGAAAAATTCTTTCTTCGGAAATTCCTTACGATTGCTTCTAGGTTGAGAAGCATTGGTCCCTTTTAATTGAAGTGCAGGGAGCGCTTCAATAAGACTTACAAACTGGATTCGTTTTAAGAAAGACGCAGGTAAATCCATATTAGCAAAAGCGTTCTTTAGGCCGCTAAAATAATTTTGCCCAACAAAAATCATTTGCCATGGTAAATCTGGATTTGAAGCATGCTGAATCATGGCTGTTGCAACTTCGCGCATAGTTCCATTGCCGCCGGGAACTACGATGACAAGATCTCGATTTTGCATGAGTAGCGGAATTCGGGATGAATAGCTTGAAGTCGGAATCGTCTTGGTTTGAACATTTGAGTAAGTTTTTGTTTCAGCACCTAACTGAGACCGTCCCATAATCGGTATTCCTATTGATTCACCTCCAGCATCATAGGCTCCCATATTGGCAGCAAGCATGGCACCACCTGCCCCACCAGTTACAACGGGAATACCCTGAGAACCCAGCGCATATCCAATACCATAAATGGTATCCACGTTAACCGGCACCAAGGAAGATGAGCCATATACTACAGCACCTCTAACATCTCGAAGTGCCTTTTCACCATTTATCACTGAGTCCCGGTAATTTAGTATTTCTTCAAGTTTTTCAAGGGAGAATCTTTCATTAATTGAACCAAATCCACTGAGATTCAAAGTTATACGATCATTGACATTTTCGAACCCTTTTTTTGCACTTAAAATACGATCGGCAGTCCGCCCGATAAAAACTTTCGAATAACTAAGTCCTAAGTTGTCTTTTGATCCATCCAGGCCATTTTTCCACCGAGCTAAAGAATTACCAAATTTTTTATTGGGATCGAAGATTAAATCAGCTTGATCATTAATAGCAACGGCCATTCCAACCAATGATTCAGGACCTACTATAGTTTTCCTACCTGCCAAGGCTTCAAGGCGCAAAAAAGGATTCTTAAAAGTAAGAAGATTTTCATTTATTAAAGCGGATCCACCAGAAATTCCCAAACCCAGGGGTCCAGTTAATTTCGCAATTAGTGGTGCAACATGGCTGTCAGCATCATAGACAATATTATAACCCTTCGAAAGAAGCCCTTGGACCAACGTAGAATATTCGGCTAGCTCTTTTTCAGTAGGAGGTACTAATTGACTGCCAACTAAAACTGATACGAAAGGTTTATGCCTTAGTGATTTTACTTGGAGATACTGGATGTATTCTTTTATAAGGGGAGCCTGCTGTGAATCGTTCATTTGTTTATTAATGTAATCCAATAGAATTTTCTTATTTTTTTCAACAAAAGGAATTGCTTTTACGATAAGAGAATCCCTTATCTCTTCAAGTTGTTTCAATCGCACTTCTAATGCTTCTTTTTCCTTTGGTGACAAAATTTCTGCTTCAGCAGGCTCGTCATCGTAAGACCAGATTTCCCATAAAGATTCTTGACGGTCTGGAGGGTTAAGTCGATACTTTATAATGCCCATTTGTGCTTCGACGTCTTGAATTTGTTTTTGCAAATCCCAAAGTGGCTTAATCCTGTATAGTGGTCTTTTTTCACGTTCTTTTTTTGAATTATTTAAAGCCGCAGACTCAAGAGTTTTTTCGCAAATATCACTGCATATTGCGAAAGAGCCCAATATTGAAACAAATAGAAATGAAGTCGCAAATAATAATGATTTCATTTTTACCCGGCTTCCTCTAACTTAGTAACACAAGTACCTCTTAAGATCTCATCAAGCCTGAGGTAGTTTTTTGAGCCTTCGGGTCCCGATTTATGGCCCGTCTCTAAGAAATAGTCTTTCTTATCTTGCCAAACTTTTTGAAGGGTGGAGCTGGATTCAAAAAGTTTTTTAAATCCACCATCAAATCCGATAGTTTGTTTAGGGTAAAAAGCCAATACTCTCTTGATGATTCTCCTAAAATCTCGAGGACTTATTTTCTTATTCTCAAAAGCTCTGATTGTGCCTTCAAGAGAAAAAAGAATAAGCCACTTAGAACTGATTTCAGATTGATTTCTTAGCGCATTAGAACTTATCCATTGATAAAGGGAATTCCCATTGTCAGAAAATGGTTCTTTGTCAGGCCCAAGTTCAGAAAAATTTGCGACCATGTTTTTAAATTCAGCCTTCATAGCTTTAAATCGCTCTTCTTTGGCCTTAATTCTTGCTTCTCTAGCTTTTTTGTCTAGAGCTTCAAACTCTTCTTTTGTCAATGGTACATATTTATTTGAATCTCCCTTCCAAGGAAACCTTAATCCGAATTCATCGGCGGTTTCATTAATTTTCTTTAGGAATGCGGGGGAACGAACCGTATTAATCCATTGAAAAAGAGATAAGAGAATTTGGCTGTGGGTAGGAGAATTATCATATCCCGGAGGAGCCACTGTTTTACCTTGAGAATCTTGAATAAATTTTCCAAAATACCCATGCCACTCAGCCGTGTATGTACCGGCACTAGTTACTGCATCAATAGAAAGAATCCTAGGAGGAACACCATTCCCATTTGAATTGCTCTGAAAAAAATTACCCAGATCGGTTTTGGGGTTTATTAAAGTCCCTTGAGATTGTGTCCCGACGACTGCAACCTTTTGAATCAAATTTTTAAGATTACCTCCTTGAGCTACATATTCTTCATAGAAAGAAGCTAACAATTCTCTACTTTGGCTATTAGTATTATAATTAGTGTTATCAATGATGACAAAGGGGTGGTCATTATCGATTGTACGAGGGTCAAGACCATTACTTCTAAGAAAGTTTAATAAGGTAACATGGTTTGTCCCATAAATACTGTTCCCACTGGCATTGAGAAGAACCACTCGATCAGGTTGACCAATACTTCTATAAAAAGCATCTATGGCCTGGCCGATTTGCACCGAGTCTCGACCTAAAAAAGCATAGCGACCACCTGGGTAAGCTTTTTCTAAACTCACAATGTTTCGTGCTAAAGCAACCATTTGCACTTCGGCAACTGTAAGAGAACTATTTTGGAGTTGTGGTTCAGAAAGAGGCAAAATCATTGGCCAAGGATCAAGGGCTCTTTCAACTTGTGCAATGGTGGGCCGCGCGTGCATAGTCAAAAGATATTGAACCCTATCTGACAAATTGTCAGGCTCGGCCAAAACGCCAATTGAAATCAGTAGAAAAAATTTTGAGAAGTGATTTAGCACAAATTTTTTCATATCTATCAACCTGCTTCCTCTAACTTAATTACACAGCTGCTGTTTAAGATCTCATTTAGCCTGAGGTAGTTTTTTGATCCACTTGGGCCCGATTTATGACCCTCATCTACGAAATAATCTTTCTTTTCTTGCCAAACCTTTTGGAGGGTAGGGCTGGATGCAAAAAGTTTCTTAAATCCAATATCAAATCCTTCATTTTGTTTGGGGTAAAAGGCCAAAACTCTCTTGATAATTCTTCTAAAATCTCGAGGGCTAATTTTCTTATTTTCAAAGGCTCTGATCGTGCCTTCAAGTGAAAAAAGAATAATCCACTTAGAATTGATTTCAGTTTGGTGCCCATATCCATTGGATTTAATCCATTGATAAATTGAATTTCCATTATCAGAAAAAGGTTCTTTGTCAGGGCCAAGCTCAGGCAATTTTGCTACCATATTTTTAAATTCAGCCTTCATAGCTTTAAAGCGCTCTTCTCTAACTTTAGCCGCATCTTCTTTAGCTTTTTTATCCAAAGCCTCTAGTTCTTCTTTTGATAGGGGAACATATTTTGTCGAGTCACCCTTCCAAGGAAATTTAAAACCAAATGCTTCGGCGGTTTCATTGATTTGCATTTGGAAAGTGAACGTTCGAACAGTATTAATCCATTGGTAAAGAGAAAAGAGGATCCCAAGATGAGTTTCTTCACTGTTCTCGCCTAAACTAGCCACCGTTTTACCTTCAGAATTTACATAAAATGTTCGAAATGGTCCATGCCACTCAGCTGTGTAGGTACCAGCACTTGCTTGCGCATTTATAGAAAGTAGATTGTCGGGTCCATAAGTCAGGCTGCCTTTTCTTTGACCTTCAAAGTAACTTTGTAAATCTGGATTACTTTCAATGAGTGTACCTTGCCCTTGGGTTGCTACGACTGCCACTTTTTGAATCAGATTTCTTTTATCTCCACCAAGTGCCGCATAGGCATTATAAAAGGCTGTGACCAATGTTCTACTTTGGCTAGATCTGGCCGCATAACCTGTGTTGTCTATAACAATAAATGGCCTATCATGATCAATGGTGCGAACATTTAGTCCGATACTTTCAAGAAACTTCAATAAAATTGAATCGTCCGCACCGCGAATACTGCCTCCACTGGCATTGAGAAGTACCACGCGATCGGGCTGACCAATACTTCTGTAAAAAGCATCTATGGCCTGACCAATTTGCACCGAGTCTCGTCCTAAAAATGCGTAGCGACCACCCGGATAAGCTTTCTCTAGACTCACAATATTTCTTGCTAAAGCGGTCTTTTGGGCCTCACTCACTGTATTTGGACTTTTATGAAAACTAAGAATTGGGAATATTGGCGGCCAAGGATCAAACGCTTTTTCAATTTGCTCGATAGTAGGGCGACCATGCATTTTTAGAAGAGCTTGAGTCTTAGTAGACATATCCTCAGGCTGCGCCAGTGCGACCACTGAACAGATCAAGAATAGTTTTGAAATAAATCTTATCATTTTAACTTCCTCTTGAAATTAATCATTAGACTAAATTTCGCCATATGATAGCCATTGGATTTTTTCGGAACTGCCGCTAAATTGAGTTTTATCATTTCGTGGCTGAGGCGGCGTTTGTAATTTGATATTTGAAATTTCACTTTGCAAATCAGACTCTAGAGCTTTTATATTAGACTCCATTTCTTTTCCCTTATCCAAAACATGAATGCGAGAAGTTATCTCGCTGGGGAGCACCGTTTTTGTTACTAACCACTCTACTAAGTGGCCGTAGAAGGACTTGCTCAAAAAGGTAACGTGAACATTATTTTGAATTTCAGCTGCAAGTTTTACGAAAGTTGTTGCAACTTCTTTCATTGTTCCTGAACCACCTGGAGCGACTACAACTAGTTTTTTACCATGTAAAAGTAAGGGGATTCGAGTCTGATAGTCAGAGCTTGAGAGTGTCAGTGTTTGCGCATGCTTTGCCACATGCTTTTCTTTTTTCAGGTATCCACCACCAAGAGGAATGCCGATAGATGGTGCGCCAGAATCAAAAGCCCCGGCATTTGCTACTTCCATAAAGCCACCAGATCCTCCGGTAGCAACGGGATAGCCATTTTCACCCATTTTTCGACTTGCTTGATAAACGAGATCAGTAAATGACTCAGAATTGGTGCTTGAGCCAAAAACTACGGCACCACCGGGAAGTTTATTGAGTTCATCTTGAGCCATCTTCATTTCGTCTCCATAACTTGAGGCCGCCACCATGTCGTAAGATGACTGAACTGAAAGAATACTTTTAAAGTCGTATGACTTGATATCACTCAATGAACTTGACGAACTAGAGGAGCTGCTGGAGCCAGAACCAAAATAACCTATGTAGCCTGACCCACTTGAACTACCCGAACCAAATAACGTGCCGCCTGATTCTATTCTCTCTAAAACGGCTTTGGCACTTTTGTAATTTGAAAGAGAATTATAATATTTTAATCCCATAGAAGAATGGGGGCTTTTTTGCACAGCTTCTCTCCACTCGCGAAGACCATTGGTCCATTGATCTAGAGGATCAATCAATCGATCAATTTTTTCTTCA
>JAHFAE010000066.1:15802-17574 GCA_023250675.1 Oligoflexia bacterium
AAACAGATAACCTAATATAGGGGTTTGTAATGTGAATCAGCGCTCCACCCGAAGGCAGTTTTTGAGAGAACCCGGGTTTACCTGAAATACCAATACCATTGGCACCGGTGGCCTCAGCTATAGCCGATGCTGTTGTGGCATCAGCGTCATACATGACATAGCAATCATTTGCAAAACCTGCGGCCAGTTTAGTATATTCAGTCATTTCTTTTTCTGATGGAATATTTATGGAATTTCCAACTAAAAGAGTTCGAGATTTAAATCTTCGGGTCACAGCTTTAACCCACTCGGCATCGACGGCCTCTCTCATATAAGAAGCTTCTTCAGTTGAGTTATTAATTTCGCTCACGAATCTTTGTTTTTTGACTTCCCTTTCTTTTTGTTCTCTTTCTTCTCTTTCTTTGGCTTCTTGGATTTCTCTTTCTTTTTTCTTCCTCTCAATTTCCTTTCGCCGTTTCAAATACTCTTGCGGAGAAAATTTAATGCCATCTATCAAAAGATCTTTGGCCTCGATGACCTTGCCGTTAAAATTGCCAATCCATCCGATTACAGGTTTACCATCAACTTCTATCTGGACAGGATGATACATTCCACCGTCGGGTTTACCGACCAACGGTAACAGATCTCCTTTTTCTGCATGGGCGAATATTTCACTCCCACTTCTATAAGAAGTGTCTGAATTGTTCCAAATTGACGATTTTCCACCTGTATCTACGTGAAAAAATCCCAGTTCACCGGGAGGTTTAAACAAGGGGTTCTTGTCTGTCGAATTATTAATTGCTGTTGAACTATCTTTTTTTACTTCTTCTTTGGCACCGATGATATCGCCGCCAAATTTATTAACCCAACCAGAAACGACTTTCCCATTCTTTTCATATTCTACAGGAAGAAATTGAGGGCTGAATGCATTATTTTGTTTTGGGGGGCCTAGAATCTTAAGTCTCGTCCCCTTAGGCATATATTCTGCAATACTATTATTAGCGAGTGTAGATCCCCTCCATAAACCCGTATTTTCATAATTAACAACAAATTCGCCATAAGGATTTTGCGTTACAGTAGGTTCTTTAGTGCCCTTGACTTCTCCATTAGATTTTGCAATCCAACCGGAGACTGTTTTCCCATTTTTTTCAAATTCTACAGGAAGATATTGGGGTGAATGGATATTTGATTGAATGGGAGGACCCGTAATTTTAAGTTTTTCTCCTGAGAGAAGATGGTGTGTTTCTTGACTTGAGGCGAATGAGGACCCTTCAAAAAAACTCGAACTATTGATTACAACTGTAATGATTCCATATTGATTTTGACTGGGACTGCTCTTTGAATTTTCGGCCTTTGTGTCAACTAGTGTTCCGCCAGTTTCATGCACCCATCCAGGGACTAATTCCCCGTCTTTTTCAAATTCAATGGGAAAATACTTTCCATAACCTACGTGAGGAATAATAGCGGGACCAGTAATTCTAAGTTTTGTCCCACTGGGAATACGATGTGTCCACCTAGACAGCTCCCATGATGGTCCCTCTACCATTTGAGTACTGTTGGCTCCCACCAAGAATTCTCCATACTGGTTTTGTCCGTTACTGAGCTCCTTTATGGGTTTGTCTTTTTTGACGTCACTCTTGATGTCTACGACTTGGCCGTGGAGTTTATTAACCCATCTATCGAGTAATTCTCCGTCTTCTCCTATAATTGAAACTGGAAGCCATTCTGTTAATCCAGTATTAGTGCTCGGCCCTGTAATCTTAAGTTTGAACCCTGAGCTGACGAATATTGTT
>JAHFAE010000148.1 GCA_023250675.1 Oligoflexia bacterium
CCTTCTCTGACCAAAGCTGCGAGATGGCGATCGACACTCTTGTACCTGTCACTGAAGTCAGAGGGCCGATAAACCTGCCCCGGCTTAAATGCCGCCTTTAACTTTTCAGCTGCTTTCATCCGTTTCATAGAAGTCTCCAAAAATGAACAATCACCATAATGTATTATCGGTTGAATCACCATAAATGTCAAAAATTTTAATAAAATTTAATGCACAATTGTAACCTAACCTATTGTTTTTAAAAACGATTAAACACCATATCCATCACAGTTTTATACCTATCATCATATTTTCGACCTAATAGTCAATTACTCGGAGATGGCCAATTGTTCTCCCTTTGGACCTTTGGCCATTTTGCTCAAAACCTGCTTGTCATAGACCTCTAGACCTACATTCAGCCCCTAAAGCATTACCTGCCGCTTGAAATATTGCTCCGCAAACTCCGGAACCGGGCAGTAGTTGTCGTTAGCTGCGTTGACTATGATGTCCACATCGAGGCTAGTAATATCGCCTTTGGTAACTCTTAGTGTTGCCATTTGAATTAGTCTAAATATCTAGCCTTATGAAAACCAGCTGAATTCGAATACTTAGGTTAAGGACCGATTCTGTAGTAATCGCAAAATTACTACGCCCGTTTACTACAATAAAGTTACAGGTCTCATTATATTGCAGGATGACCCATTATAATCGGCAGTGAGCTTGAATAGCTCCTTCTGGGTTAGGTTGTTATTATTATTAAGCTTTTTTGAAAATCGCCCCCCTCGATTTGAGGGAGGCTTTGAAATGGCTCAGGTGGCAGGAATCGAACCTGCGACACGGTGATTAACAGTCACCTGCTCTACCGACTGAGCTACACCTGAACACGGGCTCAAGAACGCCGGAGGCCCAAGATAAAAGAGGGCCAGGGACCTGTCAAGGGGCCCTCGAAAAAATCCCTTATAATTCCCCACCTTTGAGGACTGTAATGATAGATTTGCTAACAGTTTTTAAGGACTCAAAGACCCCCGAACCTTGGATGGCTACGGCTTCATACTCGGGGGCATTGTATCGATTCAATTGTTTTCGCATTTCAGCGACAGGAATAGCGTTGGGCAAATCCCTTTTATTGTACTGCATAACTAACGGGACCTGTTTAATGTCATAACCTTGCTGGACAAGATTGGTCTCCAAGTTATTGGCACTTTGAATATTTTCTTCCATTCGCTCGGGTTGGCTGTCGGCCACGAAAATAATTCCATCTAATCCTTTTAAGATTAGCTTTCGGCTCGAGTCATAGACAACTTGGCCGGGCACAGTGTACAAATGAAACTTGGTTGTGTACCCACGAATTTCGCCAATGAAAAGCGGCAAGAAATCAAAAAAGTATGTTCTTTCGTTTTCGGTATTTAAAGCGATGAGTTTGCTTTTTTGGTCGGTAGCGGTTTTGTGATAGACCCATTGGACGTTTGTGGTCTTTCCGCCAAAACTGGGGCCGTAGTAAACAATCTTGCAGTGAATCTCTTTGGCGTTATAGTTTATGAATGACATTTCTTATAGCTCGATCCGATTCTCCAAGGCACGACTCAAAGTTCTATAGTCCACATATTCTAGGTTCCCCCCTATGGGAACCCCATGGGCGATCCGGGTCAACTTTATTCCCTTGGGTTTGATGAGTTTAGTCAAATAAAGTGCCGTTGCATCCCCTTCAAGATCAGCATCTAAGGCTAATATGACTTCTTCAAAATTTTCGGCGTCTAGACGATTTAAGAGGTCTTGAATTCGAATTTGATTGGGCCCAATACCATCTAATGGCGATAAAACCCCTTGTAAAACGTGGTATCGACCATTGAATTGCCCCGAGGCTTCAATTCGCAATATATCTGAGGGGTCTTCGACCACACATAAAATCTCGCCGCGCCGTGTGGGGTCCTGGCAAATGACACAAAACTCTTTATCAGTAAAACTAAAACAACGAGGGCAGCTATGAACCTGAGCTTTCACATCTAAAAGAGCTTGGCTCATCTGCTCGGCTAGACCTGAGTGCTGGGATTTTAAAATGTAAAAAGCTAGACGTTGGGCTGTTTTTTCTCCCAAACCCGGAAGCCGACTGAATTCCTCTATAAGCCGATCAAGGGCTTCGATTTTAAAAGACACTAGAATAATCCTGGTACACTCATGCCGCCGGTGATTTTAGTCATCTCCGCTTCGGCCATGGTTTTTGCTTTCTTCAAAGCTTCATTGGAGGCGGTGAGGACAAGGTCTTGAAGCATTTCAAGATCGCCTGCCTCCATCACATCTTTTTTAATGGTGATGGAACTTAGCAACGTTTCTCCCGTGGCCACAGCAACCACAGCTCCGCCACCACTTGTGGCTTCTACGGTTTTTGTTTTTAGTTCTTCTTGAAGTTTTGCCATTTTAGCCTGCATTTGCTTGGCCTGTTTCATGAAGTTTTGCATCCCACCGGGAAAGTTCATTATGTGGTCTCCTTAATAGAAGTGATTTTCGCTTTAAAGACGTTCTTAGCTTCTTTTACTAGAGGATGGGCTTCGACTTTTTCTCGAATAACACGTTCTTCTTCGGTTTTTGTCATATCGTTAATTTCTTTGGGAGAGCGGGGAGCGTCGGTTATGTCTTGACCACTGAGTTTGACTTCGATTTGATATTTTCTTCCCCAGTATTTTCCAACCAATTCCATAAGCTGTTGGACAGTTTCTCTATTTGAAACTTGCTGGTAGAAAAAATCTTGTTCTTTTTTAAAAGAAATGGAAATTTTTTCGTCTTCCAAAGAATGAAGAGCGGCATATTCAAGTTTTGCACCTAACATGGGTTTGTCGCGTTTGATATTTTCAACTAGGTCCGACCATTTCCGTGAGTTTTGTTCCGCGCCGGCGCGGAAATTCTTTGCGCCAGCCTGGGTGTTCTGGCTCGTGGCGGCTCCGGAGCTTTGACTTGCACCCGCCGTGGTGCCGGTGGTAGTCGTAGTGCCAGTGCCAGTGCCAGTGCCAGTGCCAAGCCCAGCGGAAATCCCAGATTTTGTGGGCGATTGTTGAATCTCATGGGTCGGCTTACTCTGACTTGCGCCTAGTTCAGGTGAAGATTGAGATTTGCCAGATTGGGTGGCCAGTTTTGCTTGGCTGACTTGAAGTTCTTGGCCAGTAGAGCGGGAGTTTTGTTCCGCGCCGGCGCGGAAATTCTTCGCGCCAGCCTGATCCTCTTGCATTTGCCCAATCAAAGTATCAATAGAAGTCAATCGGGGAGCCTGCGACAATCTCAGCAACAACATTTCTAAAACTATACGTGGATCCTGAGCCCGCAGAACATCGTTAATTCCTTTTAACGTCATATCAAAAAACAGATGAACATCTTCTTCGCTGAGTTCTCCGGCAACACGGCTTAACTCTTCAATTTCTTGGTCAGGCAAATCTAAGTACTCGGCCTGATTTTCTAAAATCTTCTTATTCTGAGAACCCAATCCTACCTTTATAATCATCAAATTTCTGAGGTGTTCTAAAAGGTCTTGGCCAAATTGCTTGGGGTCATAGCCGTGGTGAAAAACCTTCTCAATAATGGCCAGACATTGACCGGCGTCTCGAGAGATCAAGGCCTTCAAAGTATCACTTAAAAGAGTTCGATCGGTGAGACCCAAAATTTCTACAACTTGGCTATGAACAATCTCTTTTCCGGCAAACGTGATGACTTGATCAAGTAAACTCTGACTATCCCGCATGCTGCCTTCAGACTCTCGAGCAATGAGCCAAAGACCTTGGGGTTCGGCCGTGACACCCTCGGCTTCAGCAATGACTTTAAGTCTTTCTGCAACTTTTCGAATGGGGATTCGTTTAAAATCAAAGCGCTGAACCCGAGACAAAATGGTCACAGGAATTTTTTGAGGCTCCGTCGTCGCAAAAATAAAAACAACATGGGGCGGAGGCTCTTCTAAAGTTTTTAAAAGAGCATTGAACGCACTGGTCGAAAGCATATGAACTTCGTCGACAATATAAACTTTGTATTTGCCATGGGCAGGCATGTAACCTACGGTCTCACGAAGCTCTCGAATATTTTCTACACCGTTATTGCTGGCTCCGTCGATTTCGATAACATCAATAGAGCGG
>JAHFAE010000149.1 GCA_023250675.1 Oligoflexia bacterium
ACCCTCAATATGTTCTACAATTCCACCTATGAGTACATTTTCGCTGTCGCTCACCAGATCCACGTCAACTTCAAGAGCGTCCTCGAGGAATTCATCTACAAGCAGCGGGCTGTCTTGAGACATAATATCGGGATATCTTGCCAAGTAACTTTCTAGATCAACCAAGTTCTCTAAGATTTCCATACGGCGCCCCCCGAGTACGAAACTGGGACGACATATAATAGGAAAACCCACTTCGGTGACCACACTTCTAGCTTCAGTTGAAGTTGTTGCCGTACGATGCTTTGGCAAACGTAATCCCAGTGTGTGACAAATTTGGGAAAACTTTCGCCTGTCCTCGGCGCCTTCGATTGTTCCCAGAGACGAACCCAAAATGTTATGACCTGATTTTTCAATATCAGACGCCAATGAAATGGGAGTTTGGCCACCTAATTGAACGCACACTCCCAACGGTTTAATAAGATCTAAAACTTCAATGACATGTTCACGTGTTAATGGTTCAAAGAAAAGCATGTCACTTGTGTCATAGTCAGTAGAAACTGTCTCAGGATTACTATTGATCATTACGGATAAATGGCGCATTTTTCTGAGCGCCTTAATTCCTTGGACGCAACCGTAGTCAAATTCAATAGCTTGTCCGATTCGATTGGGACCACTGCCTAAAACGACGACGGCATGGTCAAAGTTTTTTCCTTTAAAGGACCAACTCTTTGTATGATAAGTGGAATAAAAATAAGGAGTGTTCGACTCAAATTCCCCAGCACAGGTATCTACTGACCAAAATCCTGGACGAATTCCAAGCTTTCTCCGATTTTGTTTCACATCGCCTTCAGTTAATCCAACAATCTTTCCAATTCGAGCATCGGTAAATCCCATTTTCTTATAATGAAGGAGTTTTGAGTTATCATCTAGATCTGACATCACCATCTTTTTCTCTGACTCGATTATTTCTCGAATTTGTTCTAAGAACCAAGGTGTAATTCTTGTTAATTCATATATTTTTTCAATAGAGTAGCCCTCTCTAAAAGCTTGAGCCACGTAAAATATTCTTTGGCTACTTGGTTTGATGAGCTTTTCTTCTTCAAATACAACTTCGTCAAATCCTCCCGTTCCACTTTCTAATGAGGCTAGTGCTTTTTGAAAACTTTCTTTGAAGGTTCGGCCAATTCCCATAACTTCACCAACACTCTTCATTTGAGTGGTCAAAGAGTCACTTACCCCTGGGAATTTTTCGAAGTTAAATCGAGGAATCTTGGTAACAACATAATCAATACTGGGCTCAAAACAGCTGGGTGTAGAGCGAGTGATGTCATTTAAGAGTTCGTGCAATTCATAACCCACAGCAAGTTTTGCCGCTATCTTTGCTATAGGGAAACCCGTAGCTTTGCTTGCCAAAGCAGAACTTCGAGAGACTCTTGGATTCATTTCTATAACAACGCGATCACCATTTACTGGATTGATAGCGAATTGAATATTAGCGCCACCCGTAGCAACACCAATGGCATTAATGACTTTTCGTGCTTCATCTCTCATGGCCTGATATTCGCGGTCAGTGAGAGTAAGAGCAGGAGCGACAGTTATGCTATCTCCGGTATGAACTCCCATGGGGTCGAAGTTTTCGATAGAGCAAATAACCACAAAAGTACCGTGCTTATCACGCATAACTTCTAATTCAAACTCCTTCCACCCTAAAATACTCTCTTCAATGAGTACTTCATGAGTGGGGGACTCCTGCAGGCCCTGGCGTAAAAGGCTTTCAAATTGTTTTTGCGAATAGGCTATTCCGCCTCCTGATCCACCTAAAGTAAAACTAGGCCGCAATACAATGGGAATACCAAGTTCTTTGAGATGGCTCACACCTTCTTCAACGGTTTTTACCGTATGGCTTCGGGGTACCTTGGCACCAATGTCTTTCATGATCTTTTTAAATAATTCACGATCCTCAGCTTTCTTGATCGCTTCTACCGAAGCCCCAAGAAGTTCTACATTATATTTTTTCAAGATTCCTACTTCGTGGAGCTTAATGGCCGCATTGAGTGCCGTTTGCCCGCCTAAAGTGGGAATAAGCGCTTGGGGCCTTTCTCTTTCAATAATTTTTTCTAACCAAGGAATTTCTAAAGGTTCGATATAAACACGATGGGCAGAATCGGGATCAGTCATGATAGTCGCGGGATTAGAATTCACCAGGATAACTTCGTAGCCTTCTTCTCTGAGGGCTTTGCAGGCTTGAGTACCAGAATAATCAAATTCACAGGCTTGGCCAATGACAATGGGGCCACTACCTAGGAGCAAAACTTTCTTTATGTCACTTCTTTTAGGCAATAAAACCTCGCAAACTAAATCTTAAGCTTACCATCGTTAGAATAAATAAATTCGAGGCGAATATGTTTGTATTGCTCAAACTTATATCTCATCTTCAATAGTTTAAGCATCAAATCTTCTTTGTGAGACTGATCTAAATGTCGTACCTGTTTGATTTCCTTTAAAATAAATTTACTAGCCTCTAAGGGGTGAAAACAAAAACCTCGAGAAAAAATCCAATTTTGTTCGTAGGGAATCAGCCTCGCTTCGAAAACCTCGTCGGGGTTAAACCCTTCTGTAATAGCTGAATCTTCCAGCAAATACTTCTTTTTTGAAAATAAGTCGCGAATTGTTATGTCGTCGTCACGAAGTTTTACAAATTCAAATAGACTATGGTGACTTGCCGTTAAATTTTGAAAAAGCGGCAAACTATCTTGGGGAATTTCGCTAGTAAACTTTTCTAAATAATAATTTACAGGAGCCAAATGAACATCCGAAAGTTCACGAGAAAACATATACCAATCTAAAAACTGGGACATTCGCGTTTCAAAACTCACACTTTCTTCGTCAACGATTCCTGCTCGCTCAAAAAACTCTTTTTTAGCTTCAAGAGCCTCGCGCTGGTAGTCTGACCCCGTAAAGCGCTGAATCAGCGTTTCTAGAATTTTTTCATAATCAGGTTTCAAGACAAAACCTCTTGAGCAAATTTGCTAAACAAGTTTCTTGAATCATGGGGACCTGGTGATGCCTCCGGGTGGTACTGTACACTCCATGCTTTTTGAGATTTACAATCTATCCCTTCAATAGTGCCATCGTATAAATTAATTTGGCTGGCGATAACCCCTTGGGGAAGGTCATCACTCAACGCATATCCATGATTTTGAGAAGTCATGTAAATCTCACCCGTCTCTAAATTTTTCACCGGATGATTAGCTCCCCTATGACCAAACTTAAGCTTAAATGTTTTCCCACCCAATGCCAATCCTAAGAGTTGGTGGCCCATGCAAATTCCAAAAATCGGGACATTCTGCAGCAAGCTCTTGATTTCATTGACAGCCCCTTCAACAAAAGCCGGATCACCTGGTCCATTGGTCAGAACAACCCCGTTAGGTGACCAATCTAAAATCTCTTTTGCAAACGATCGAGAGCCAAAAATGGCCACTTCTTGGAATCTATTTTTGAGTTCCTCAATGATATTGTTTTTAGTGCCAAAATCAAAAATAGCCACTCTTCCTTTTTTTCCGGAGCCCTGGTGAAATTGCGGTTTTTGTGGCGTAACTTCATTGACCCAGTCTTTGGGAACTTGGGATTTTCGCTCGATTATCAATTTTTCAGATAATTTCAATGCCTGGTCGGCATCGTGGGCCGTTAGCAATACGCCCCAAGATGTTCCTCGAGACCTCAAGTTTAATACGAGAGAACGGGTGTCGATATTGGAGAGACCGGGTTTTTCAAATTTTTTTAATTCTTCAGATAAATTTCCCCGTCCGGCTGTTAAACATCGATTTAACTCTACGCAGACGAGTCCTTGGGCCCATATTTTTTGAGACTCCCGCTCATCCGTATGCACTCCATAGTTGCCCATTTCAGGTGTTGTCATCACTATGATTTGTTGGAAATAACTGGGATCGGTCAAGATCTCCTGGTAGCCGGTCATCGAGGTATTGAAAACAACCTCTCCTACTCCGGTCCATTGGGGATTTCCGTGCCATTTTCCCTCATATATACTTTTATCT
>JAHFAE010000004.1 GCA_023250675.1 Oligoflexia bacterium
ACCAATGCCGGACTGTTTTGAATAGAATCATGGCTGGAATTAAGGTGCATGAAGTACTCGAACACACCCATCAATGTCGCTATTATAAGAAATGGCATCTTTTCCAAAATTTTAAATTCCCTACTTTTCAAATAATCAATAAGAAATAATATTATGGGGAACGTAACGGCCATGGGTTTGGACAGAAGGGATAACCCTAAAAAAATTAGGGCCCCCAAATAGAATAATTTATGTCCTTCCAAATATCTTAAGTAAGACAAAAGCCCCGATAAGAAAAATAATCCATAAAGAACATCTTTTCTTTCAGTCACCCAGGCCACCGATTCTACATGAAGAGGGCATGTTGCAAAAGTGAGGGCGCCCAAGGTTGTAACGGTTATATTTTTTTCTGATAGTCTGTAGAGTAAAAAAATAACAAGAATGCAGTTAATCAGGTGTAAAATAATATTAGTTGTATGAAATACGAGGGGATTAGGGCCGAAAAAATAAAATTCAATGGCAAATGAGGCCAACGTTAAAGGAACATAGTCGCCTTCTCCCCGTTTGGTAAAAATGTCATAGAAGTTTTGATTTGCTACCATATGATTTTTCGTTAAATATCCCGGATCGTCAAAATTCACAAAATCAAATGTGAACGACTGGCAAAATATGAGGAGTATGGCGGCGGCCACGATAAACACAAGCCATCGCAATTTGAGATTGTCAGTCGCCATGGGTCATTTTATCTCACTTTAACTTTTGAGATTAGCAGTTACAAATTTCAATTATGAAATTGGACCAGTCCTTTGGTTCAGAAAGATTCTTTCACAGCCTAAAGTGGAGATCATCAGCTAATAAAAAAACCAGGTTTAACATATTTTGGTGACCATTATCGTGAAGTCAAATCAATAAAATATTTTTTATCCACGGCTTTGGCTGTAGTGCTTTGTCCTCGTCCTATAGAATACCACCTCTTTATATATGTTGATTTATTACAGTGAAACTGCAATAATCAAACATATATGGCGCACAAGAGATTGCGATTATTGAAGCAAAATTTTTTGAAGCATACCAAAGTCTGGCCGGTGGTGTCTTTGTTGGGTCCACGGCAATGCGGAAAAAGCACATTTCTTAGGGACCTGACATGGCCAAAAGATACATTTACCTACTTAACTTTAGATAATGCATCAACTCGTAGAAGGGCCATAGAAAATCCAGAGCTTTTTTTGTCTGAATCCGAGAGACTTCCTTTCGTCGTTGATGAAATACAGAAAGCCCCCGAACTTTTTGATGAGATTAAAGCTGTCGTTGATCAAAAGAGAGTTCCAGGTAGATTTATTTTATCAGGTAGTGTTCAGTTTTCGAGAAAAATAGGCATACGCGAGTCTCTGACAGGCCGTACGGCGACATTGTACCTCGACACCTTGACTCTTCGTGAGTCTTCCCAGGTAAAGACCCTAGAATTAAAACATATTCAGCAGTATATGAAATTAGGTGGAATGCCTGGAGTCTGCTTTTTTCGTGACTCCAAGATCAGAACTGACTACTGGGAACAATGGCTCGAGACTCTCTGCGAAAGAGATCTAAAGACTTTCAGCAAAGGCCGACTTTCAGGAGATCTGGCTAGGCGTATTCTCGAACAATGTGCGACATTGCAACTTCCGATGATACAAAATATTGCCAAAAATACCCGTATCGACGCTCGACGAATTCAAACGCATATTGATGCATTAGTCGATCTGTTCGTTGTTAGACCAATCCAACCCCATGCGGGAAGTACAGGTAAAACAATCTATATTCCTTTTGACTGTGGACTTTCAAGCCACTTGGGAGCCGGTATGAATAGACTTTGGCAAGTCTGGTTTTTAGTTGAGTGGTACAATCAGCGCGCTTTTAACTTTAAACAAACTGTGCATCCGCAGTTCTATTTAACTTCTCGTCATTCTTTTGTAGATTTTGTCACAGAGAACACTGGTCATCTCTTTTGTGGCGAGCCTTCACCTTCAAGGTCTTATCTCATGACAGCCCAAGCTGCCGCAAAGAAACTTTCTAACAAACCCTTCATCATTCATTGTGCCACGAACCAGAGCAGCCATAGTGTGAACAAAGGAATCCAGGCTCTGCCTTGGCCTCAATTGACTCATTTCATTGATAAAACACATTGAGAGAAGGGGGAGGTCTGGTCGAAGCTGAAACTGATACCATAATGTCATTTTTGCGTCATTTTCGCCAATATCATGTCGGTTTTGGAATCTAGACTAGATGGCATCTACAGTGAGTTTCATTAAAACTCGCCCTTGGCGACTTAAGTAACTTGCATTCAAATAAATCCATATAGAAAATCAAGAATGTGACATCTCCCGACGAAGTAAACTCTCCACCTAAAGGCGGCCATGATATCGATGATACCAAATATTGGGCCTCTTTTTTACTACCTTTCTTTGTTCTAGTTTTCAATTTTTTTAGGCTTGCGGAATCACCTCAAAGTCCCGACGGTGCTGAGATGGTTATGGCAGCAATTCAAGGGGGAGTATTACACTCCCCCGGTTTTCCGCTTCAGGCTTGGATTGATCGGCTCTTTGTTCAATTTCCGACTGCAAACACAGCTTATAATTTATCACTTTTATCTTTGTTTTCGTTTTGTATTGCGTCGTTTGTTTTTCTTAAATGTCTGAAAGCTTTAGAAGTGAGTTTTTTGCCGGCACTTGGAGCGTTTCTTTGTTTTATTTTTTTTCCCGCTTCATGGCCTATGGCCTTGCAACCGGAGAAATACTCACTCCTGATTCTAGTTTTAATGACCCTTGCTTATTTTTCTATAATGGAAATCAAACAAGGCAAAAGTAGAGCCCCCCTTATCGGTTTATTATTAGGATTAGGATTCGCTCAACATATAGCTGCGGTTTTATTCATCCCATTTTTATTAGCTGCTGCGTGGGCTTCGGGTGGCCATTTGATACCGCGGGCTCGTTATCTTTTTGTCAGCATGGGAATAGCTTTTCTGATTTCTTCTCTTTTTTACGTAAGTCTTTTTCAGATGACCTCACCTGATGCGTGGCCTGATTGGGGTAAAATTCAAAATCTGCACGATCTTTTTCGTTTAGTGACTCGCCAAGATTTTCATTTTTTCTACGGTTTTGATATCAATCGAACAGGGTGGATTACGGGGTTAGGTTTACTCAAAAATGATCTATTCAAAACTCTTTTACTACCGTTCTTAATAATTGGCTTATGCCAAATTCCTATTAATTTTCGAAATCTTCAATATCTCTCTCTTGGCATCACCTTTATTTTCACTCTCGTAGCTTTATTTTTTACTCAACTTCCAGGCAACTCGCCGCTTGATACTGTTTACCTTGGCCGATTTGAAAATCTGGCTCTAATACCTATTTGCCTCATCGCAGGTTTAGGTTTTGAATTTTCGTGGAAATTTCTAATGGTCAATATGATTGAATTCTCTTTAATCAAATATCATAAATTTATATTTTTGGTTTTGGGTTCTGGAATTGTGCTTTTTGCATTAGGCCAATCCGAATCAGATTTTTCTGAAGATCGAACTCTAGAAATCTATCGCGAAGCCTTAGGCGCTCAATTGCCTGAAAAGGCATTTTACATGGCGACGAGCGATCTTGAGCCCTTCTATGGGGTTCCAAATCGTAGGGTTCTAAACCATAGTGAAGAGCCGGGTAAAAGTGGAATCCGCTTTCCACAGACCGGCGATTTTGACTGGTACATAGAGAGGATGACGTTGAGAAATGAGCCACGAATTGCATCTCTGGAATTAGGCCAGAAAACGCCAGGTCTCTACAATGTTTTGCAAAAGGCTTTTGAAAAAGGGTTTGAGATTTATTCAACGAGCCCCGAATTACTAGTGGCTTCAGGGCATCCGGTGGCGAAGGTTGGGCTATTTTACGTTATCACTTCTCTTCCCACTGAAAAATTGAAGCATAAAATATTAGAAGCTTGCATAAATATTTGCGGAGTTTTGAGCAAGAACCACAGGCCGTTCCCGCAGAATGGGCATGGCTATTCTCGATTTCTTCTTAAAGAATTTAAATCGGCGTTCGCGGGAGCCGCTAAATTTTTGTCTCGTCCCGAAAATTTACTTTCTGGTTTCCCTGAGAAAATACTCACGACAAAAACATCCACCGAAAAAATACCTACAGCCCTCAAAAAAATATCCAACGCCCTAGAAAAAGGCGAGGACCCCCAAGCCTGGATCCAAGGCTGCCAATCCCTTTACTAAGGTGCCCCCGCGGTGCCTGGCACCGTGGGGTGCCCTTATATTTGCGCAAAAGGTGCCAGGCACCGCGGGAAGTCTCTATATTTGCGGAAAAACCGCCTGGCACCTTTTGCACCTCACTAAGGTCCTGCGCCGTCGATATGGCCTGTCTTCTTTGCCTAAAAACCGATAAAATAATTAAGATCAGAACTAAGGATTCCATATGAAACTAAATAAATTTCTTTTTATTTTGGTATTCATACCAACTTGTTTTGGCGCGAACCCATCGTTTGCTTCCCTCCAACTAGGAGTTGGTGGTTCGTTTCTTTCGACTACGGCAAACGTTAGCACTACGGCATCTTATGCAACTGTCGCAGGAAAACCTGAGAGCACGTATGGAGGTGGAGTACTCCTATTTTGGGACGCCCCTGCATTAATTGGAGTTGAAATAGGGGCAATGTACGTCCAAAGAAAGGCCACTTCTGATATTTCAGTTCTGGGCATTCCACTTTCCCAAAGTGAAACCGTCACTGATCTTCAAATTCCTATTTTGCTAAGAGCCAATATTTTGCCCTTTCCTAGTGTCGGCGTAGGAATTTCACAATATATCGCCCAAGGGCAACCAAACCAGCGTCGCCGACATGGACACCTCGGCCACCACCACTACGAAAGTAAACATTGTTCAAGCACTTGCAGGAGTTACAATTCGATTGTAAAAATATGACCGATGGCCATTAATATTACTAAATATACTAGTCATAATTTGCTCTTTATTCTTAATAGCGACCAGTCTATTAAATTGGCAACGGCTGTTTTAAAGGGGTATTCCCATAACCTTAAAATAACACATAATCTTGTGGAAGCAGTGACAGCCCTCCCCTCTTTTGACGCCGATATTCTTTTTATCAGCTGGAATCTTAAAAAAACCAATGTAAAAAAGTTCTACGAAATCATGACCAAAAAATTTGGCTACCTCTGCGTAGTTATGGCAGAATCAAATTCACCTCTAGTTGTAAATGATTTAATGAAGAGTCGCATTCCTAACATGCTTCTTCCTCCTGTGACCGGAGATTCTATACATAAGCGCACTTTAGAACTTCTCATGAAGAAAAAGACTTTTTTTGAAACCTTTAGGAGAATAAGTATATCAGCCTTACCAGCTCAAGGAAATTGGGGAAAGCTTGAAGGCTCAAAATCGGGCTCGGGTACCTGGCAACTCTCAGACAATGAAAATATAGAGCAGAAATACTATGGGCGAGGGGACTACAAACCCAAATTTGATAAAGAAAAAGGACTTTGGGGAAGATTTAGAGATGAATTTGCTTTTGAAAGAATCGTACCCCTTACAGCCAGGCAAAAAGCCGGAAAAGACGAAATAGAAGATCCATATCAATTGGCTGAATACCTCCCTTCATCGGCAGAAGTTCAAAAAGGCCTAGGACTAGATGCCCTCATTAATGATTTAGAACTTAAATCTGTCCCTGCCGAAACAACTATTACAGGCAAAGCCAGAGCTACGACGGCTAAAATTGCAAAGAGTGTTCAAAGTGCTGTTGATACGTCGGTTATTCGCACATCTCAAGAAACTCAAAGCATTAAGAAAGTTTCAAAAGCCACTCTAACCTTGGTGAAAACTGATAACTTCAAAGGATATATTTTGGGGGTCAATGCTAGCGATAGCCAAGATGAAGATCTTATGGGTAAGGTGAGATCGAATTTAAAAGGCTCCTTGGGCAAAGAATCTCCTGACCAGCAATCTCATGTCACTGTGCATAAAATGCAGCTTGATGAGGTCGCCTTTAAAGTTTGGGCCGATCGCAACGCAGAATTTGTTATTAATTCGCAACATGGTGAAGATGACGTGGCCTTTGCATGTTTTGCCAGCAGCACCATTATGGAACAAGCAGGCAAAGACAGCGGTGTCTTCAATGTGGACTTAGAAAAATTCTTGATTCCTGATACTGACCTTACGTTTGATGTTTACATACATTTTCCTGAAAACAAAAAGTTCATTCAGTATCTGAGAAAGGGATCTCGAGCTTCAGCCATTACCAAAGAAAAACTCCTTAAAATGGGAATCAAGAATTTCTCTATTAAAAATGAAGAGAAAGAATTTTTTAATTCCTATTGCATCAACCATGAAATCAATGTGTCTATTCGAGAATTCAAGAAAAAAGGTGAAAAGTAATTCCCTATGAAATCAACAAATCGCTATCAATTAGAACAAAGCCAATAATTTTATAGAAAATCCGTACTGGGCTTCAATGAGGGATCCCGTAGCATTAGCCAGAGCTTCTCTTAGAACTCTTGCATCTAGTCCCGCTTCAACCGCAAAAGTTTTGTTAAGATACATTCTTGTACCGCCATTGATACCTACTCCACCACTGGTATAGGGCATAGTCGCTCCGTTTTCTACATCGCTTGAATAAATGGGGTAATAAAGCTGCCCTGTGAGCCAAAGAATGGCTCTCGTGCCCAACGCCCATTGGTATCGCCTTTCTAACAATGGAGAAATGAGTTGGGAAGAAACAAGCGGCAACGTAGCACCTTGATTTGTCGTCACGTTATAATTGGCGTAATAAGCACCTAGAGAAGTTATAGTACCTCGCCGATCATTTTGTGAGCCGGCAAATTCAAAACTTGCTGAGGTCTGCAAAAATTTGACAGTGTTGCTGTCGTTGGCGGCCCCCCCAAAAATCCCTGTGGCTTTAAAGCCGGAGTATCCCAACTCTAAACTTGAAAAGGGAGAAAGAGGTACCTGATATATTCTCTTGCTCAACGCCCCTTCAAGGGAACTTACTTTAACATCTAAAAAGAAAAACTGAGTTCCTCCACCAATCCAAAACTTTCTGTGCGTACGAGTGCTCAATCGATCTTCTAAATCAACACCGGGTTTTGAATATTCTACCTTTAAAAAAGGAGCCAATGCTCCGTCAGTATTATTAACTTTAGCGATGACCGATTGAGCACCCACTTCTGTAACGGTAATAGTCGCCATATACTTTTTTGAACTTGAAAAACTAGGTTGGTCACCTTCAAATTCAAAGACTTTAAATTGAGTGCCAACAGAAAATCCTCTCGTTTTGCCCATATTTAAAGTAATCTTAGTTCCTTCGACGGCAGTCACTATACCCAGGTAAGGAAACCCCGTGACCACACTTCTGACAGCTTGAGCGACCATTTCATCGTCTTTGCCACGATCAGTGATCGTTACGGGCACAACCCAGCTTGCCAAATTCTTACCCGTCGCGGAACTTTTAAGAGACATTTCTAAAATGCTACCTTTAAACTCCCCTTCTAGAATTCCCTCTACCCCACCACCTCGATATTCTTTACTTGATCGATTTTTAGATACAGCTGAAACTTCAAAGTTAAAAGAATCTTGGAGGCCTGCAATAATATCTTGTTGAATAGATAATTTTTTTTGAGCCCAAAGGGAATTCAAATTTGCTTCTTTTGCCTTTTCAGTAAAAATAGCAACGGAAATTCTATCGACCGCAGTTGCGCGGGGTGACCCCCCATAAGCTTGGTTGCAAAAAAATGCAGCAATGGCAAATGCCGCGCCTTGAAATAATATGAAATTACAATTCATTGGCTTATTGAAACTTAATATTTTATGAATCATTAATTCTTTCATAGATTAATATTTATTGTAATACCCCGACAATAAAACGTTTACATTAAATTGACCTGAACTCTGAGGATTAATAACCAGGACTTTAGCAGATGATGACCCACTAAATGGCATCCCATAGGCTTTGCCGTCGCCAGCCATCGTAACGCCATGCCAAGTTTCAAGAGCCGTATTTGTGATGCTCGTACTTATAGTAGCTGTGTCCGTTGCTGGATCAATCATTAGCATAGAAACAGGATTTGTTTGAATTGTGGGAATACCATAGATTTTTCCGTCGGCAACATATACCCCGCCCTGCCAAACCACGTTGCTCGCATTGACGATAGAAACAAAAGTTGTGCCGGCAATATTGGTTGGGTCGATAACGCCTACTTTTGCAGGATTTCCACCGCTATTTGGAACACAATAAATTTTGCCATTTGAAGCAAGAACTCCACCCTGCCAAGTTGTATTACTCGCGTTAACAAAAGTGTGGGTCGTGTCTATTAAATTCGTATCAGGATCAATAACCAAAACTGTTTCTGGGTTGCGCCCCCCCGAAGGAATTCCATAAATTTTTCCATCGGGTCCCAGAACTGCCGCAGACCAGCTGGCGTTTGTGGCATTAGTAAATGTAATTGTTCCGGCGGCCGCCCCCCCAGGATCTATGACTAAAACTGTAGTTGGATTTGTTCCCCCTTCAGAGACCGCATATATTTTTCCGTTGGGTGCAAGAACACCACCTGTCCAGCGAAAACCAGGCGACGGATTATCAAATGTAATTTTGCTTATACTGTCGTTAGTGGGATCAATGACAAGCACCTCTTGGGGCGTGTTGCCGCCATTGGCGCTATCATTTGGAATTCCGTAAATCAGCCCGTTGCCTGCTAGAACTCCACCGTTCCAAATAACCTGACTTGTGTTTGTTACTTCTATAGTTGTGGCAGTTTGACTGGCAGGTGTGACAACCAAGACTTTGGCCGGGTTCTTGGCCGGTGATGCGCCGCCGGGGATTCCATAAATTTTTCCGTTGGGGGCTAAAACTCCTGATTCCCATTGTTGGCCTGTTGAATTGGCCACACTGATAGTACTAAAACTTGGTGCCGAGGGGCCGCCTAGTCTTATAGTGTTGACGATACATTGTTTGAAGTCGCCCCAAGGACCTGCGCCCGTTATATACCAAAATACGGAACCGCAGGCGCCAAAGTAAGAATCTGATTGGCTTGACCCCAGCGGATTACATGCAGTCAGGCCAGAAAATGCTAAAAATAAACTGAGGAACCTTTTCATCAGAAATTCCTCGTTATGCCAAAAGTAAACAAGACTTCTTGATTGGTCTGATTAATGATTTCGGTATTTTTCACTGTGTAACCGTAGCTCAATCCCAGTTCAGAAAGATAAGTCTTAGAAATAGATTTATTAAGAATCAAACCGACTTTTCCTCCATACCCATCTTTAGAGTGATAAGTTTCTACAGAATTTTTTAGAAAATACATGGGACTAAATTGGGCCACCAAATTGCCCCCCCAAATCTCAGTAATTTTATAAAAATAAGTTGGGGAAATTTTGTAAACGAAGGCAGAATTTAATGTAAGCTCGTTAACCCTCACTCCTTTTATGAAAAACTCTTGTTCACGACTTATTCTGAGCGAAATCGAGCTGTCTTCATCAAATATGTATTTTGCTCCAAGGCCATAGCCAAAAAATAAATAGGACGGGTGATCAAAAGCAAAATTATCTGGTGGATTCATTGTTAACCCTCTAACGGTCCCAAAAGGGAAAAGGAAAAACTTTTCGCTTAACTTGAAGGCTAGCCCAAGACTAACAAGAGCATCAATTCGAGACACGACAGACAATTTGGAACCATCAAAATTGTCTACTCCATCAATTCGTAAAAAACCTACATTCGCCATAACAAAAGGATTAAACTTGTTGGCAATGGGTGGTTCTGATCTTGTCTCCATCGACGGCTGCTTTAGTTGAGTGTCATTAGTTTTAACGGGCGATCCATTTGATTGGGGTTGGGAATTCTGCGATGCATTTGAATTTGTCGAAGGATCGGCATTTCGCCCTTGGGGGGTTTGTTGACTTGATTTTGAGTCAGAATTTTGCAAGGCACTATGATTCTGATTTACAGATTTTCGATTTTTCGAAGAATCATGTCTCTCTTTCTTGGTTGATTTTATTTTTTTAATCTTCTCTGTTTTGCTCTGAGTTACAGGGTCGGTCTTTTGTGAATCCGCACTTTGGTTTAAGTTCGATTTATCCCATGGCTTCGCCAAAGAATTATGAAAAAAAAGTATAAAAGTGACAGAAATTAAAACTAGTTTTTTCAAGTTGTTCACGGTCCCTTCCTGTTGATTTTGACAAACCAGGTTAGGAAGTCAATTAGTTTAGAACTTGAAGCTGGCTCTTTAAAATAGCGACAGATAAGAACGGAACAAACATGAGGATCAAAAAGACAAGAATATTTTCAATATCTGGTTGAGCCATCGACGTTTCGGCATTGTTCACCAAGGCGCAGCTTGTTTTTGAAAGCATATTTGTATTTCTCAAATCAAAATCATTTGCCTGAAGTGCTTGATTTTGCCCACCAGACGATCCACCGCCGCCTCCACCACCCGCAGAAATATCGGGCACGTTATTGGGGTTACTCATGGGGTCACCGGGGTTACTTCCGGCCATAATCTCTTGAATATTAGCAAAACCGTCGACGTCTGAATCAACAGCTTCGATACCTGTGATGGATGTGGCTTGGTTTCTTCCCATTGCTTTGTAATTGACACCGTAAGCAGTTAAGTTCGTATTAACCGCAATATTCTTGTGGCAAATGGCGCAACTGAAATTGGAAAACGAGCGAGAACTTGGGTAGAGGGAATTAAAAAGGGCGGCGTCCCCAGTGTTTGCTCCCGCGAGCAATGGGCCCATACCTGATATAATAAATGTGGTGATTATGCTAATTTTCATGTCCCCCCCTTATTATCGATATACTAAGCAATTCCGATACCACGGGGGCCCGTTCGTTATAACAGGCCCACAACTGTATAACTATTTGATACTCAAGATGTATTTATCTAAGAATGAGCTCGTAAACCCCTATGACTCATAGCGAAAACAAATTTTCAATTTTAAATGTAAAAGTCAGGCAATTAGACAGTCTGCCTAACTCTAAAGCATTTTAAAGCTGCTTGGGCGGCACGGCCTTTGCTCAATACATCGTTACAGGGGGAGAACAATGAAAGCATATTATGTTATCGCACTCATCGCCATAGCGCTGCTTTCGGGATCAAGTGTTAAAACGCAAACCGCCACACTTGGATTGACTGACACCATCACCGCCGCTCGCGTCACCGCAAGAACAATGTTTGCTAGAATCACTGGAACCATTCCTCCAATCGAATCTCAAGATCTAACTAACATGGAAAATTTAATTGCGGCGGGTAAGCGATTTGAAGCTGCTAAGATAGCAACCGAAAACGACAATTTCTATAATGTAACTGTTCGAAACCTCGCATCAACGATGTCCAATCGTGATTTACAGGTGAATGTTGCTACCAACGACTTCGTGGCAACTGTTATTGGGAATGTTCGCGATCACCTCAATGCAAAAGAACTTCTCACAGGCGACTACATATATATGGGTGATCCGAGCAAAATAAATGGCCAAGTGCAGACGAATTTTGTGAACGACGTGCTCAATTCAAACAATCACTATATTTCTCTAGATAGCATGAAAGTAAATTTGAGGACGGCGTTGAAAAAAGTTCCTCAAATGATTTTTTCTCGTAGTGGAATGGCCGTAAATCACCCTGAACCTGCAGGTCTTTTAACTTCACGGGCCTTTGGGTCTTCACATTTAAGGGCGGGAACAAATCGTCGGGCCGTCCAATTCGCATTTAGCCAGTTTCTTTGCATCAATATTGACCAGATGGCCGATTCTCAAGGGCCAACAAATATGATTTCACAAGACGTCACTCGAATTCCTCAGGGTGATCCAACAATTTTTGACAATAAATGCCGAAGTTGCCACACCATGCTTGATGGAATGCGACCGGCCTTTGCACATTTTGATTATATCGATATGGATAATACATTTGTAAGAAATCTCTTGGTTCTCGATGCAAATACAAACCTGGGCGGAACTCCAGGAAATAACCAAATCAAACTCGATTTACAAACAGGATTGCCACAAAAATATTATTCTAACAAAACCGTATTTCCTCAAGGCTACGTGGTGTCGAGTACCAATTGGGTCAATAACGCTACGTCGGGCACCGACGCCGACTTTTTTGGATGGCGCGGGAATACTACAGGTTCTGGAATCCAAACCTTTGCAAAAATGTTAGCTGATTCCCAAGCCTTCAGCCGCTGTATGGTTAAACGAGTTTTTCAATCGGTTTGCAACCGTGAACCCGCCGTTGCTGATAAGGATTTGGTCAGTGCGCTAGCTATGAATTTCGAAGAAAACAACTATCGAATTAAGGGATTGTTTGAGCAAGTTTCAGCTCGCCCAGAATGTTTGGGGAACTAATATGAAGACACTTTTATTATTGAAGATATTTATGCTGCTCATGATGTTTTCTCTTACGGCATGCTTTAATCTTTCGCCCCAAACCAGAAGTATGACGTCTAATGATTCATTGCCTGACGACCAACTCTATGATCTGCAAAAAATGGATTTTGCTACTGGAACACCTGTGCAAACAGCACAGGTCCTCAATTTTCGCGGCGTCTCAAAATCATTTGAAAATTTAACTGGCTCATCTGTGGTGGATCTTGGAGCGGGCGAGCCAAACGTTACTAACGATATGCCTACTTATTCGTTAAGCGGGGCGCCGGGCTCCATAACAGCTTCGATGCTTTACAATGAAGTAAAATTGGCTGCGGGCCTTTGTTTGCTCACGGTTAGAAAAGAAAGGGCCATGGCACCAGCTGCAAGAAAGTTTTTTGCTCTTTTAGATTTTACGGCGCCTTCGTCAAATCAAAATATGGTTTCAGCTATTAAAGATGCCGCAAATCGGGTGTCTCGAACCATTTGCGGGAGTAATGCTGACTCTGCAACTCAAGACATGGTTCAGACCGAAATCGCATCGTCATTTGCTCCAACTGATTCTTTGGTCACTGAGGGCACTTATTACTCTAACGTCGTGGACAGTGCTTTAATGGTTTGTACTTCGTTTTTATCAAGTAGTTGCGCTTTGGTGAATAACTAGAGTTTTTAAAAAGAGGACGTGCTTATGAGCGGTCATCAACATAAAAAACCGGTAACAAGAAGAGATTTCTTATCTTCAGGCCTCATTCAGGGTACGGGCTATATGATGTTGCCATCGGTCCTTGATATTTTACTGAATCATGGCATCGCTCGCGCTCAGGCCGTCTGTGCTTCAACGGGCGCAAATAATATGCCTGCTCTTATTACAATAGACGCTTCCGGTGGAGCTTGCTTTGCTTGGGATATTCCGCCCATGGACGCAGGTAATAATCCATTGTCATCATACAGTCGTCTCGGTTTAGGAACAGCGCCAACAACAATTCAAACTTTATTTGCCAATGCCATTAAACGATCTACGACGGGAACAATGATTCCCCAAGTTGAGATAACATTAAATAGCGCAACCGTTACAACGGCTACGAGTGGCGCCAATGCTACGACTATTTTAGGAAAAACAACTTGCATTCCCATTTGGACTTCTTCTCGAGACGACTCATCAACGGTCGCCAACGGAATCCAAACAGCGGCCATAAACGCTGGTCTTAACGGTAAACTTAAACTTTTAGGAACTCGGGATTCTAAAACCGGAGTTGCCGACGTAGATGCTTTTGATCTTCCTTCGGTGACGCCTTTTATTCCTCGTTCTATCGACGACATTGTCAATTCTTTGGGTGCGCCGGCCTCAGGAGCCTTTGGTCGATTGGCTCAAAATAAAAGAGATAGCCTCATGAAAATTATCAAAAATCTCAATTCGAACCAAGCCCGGCAATTAGCAGCTGCCAGTGGCGGACAAACAGCGGTTGATCTCATTGGCTGCTCCCACGATCAAAATATTGTTATCACTCAAAGTCCTCCCACGGGGGACCCAAGATCAAGTGCTATCGCGCCAATTTGGAATATAGCCGCTAACACGGCACCTACAGCGACAAACGCTGTTCGTGCTGGAATGGTTTTAGCTGCCTTGACTGGGAATTCGGGTCCACTAGGAATTGAGATGGGTGGTTATGATTACCATGGTCAGGGTCAAACAGTTCAAAACAATCAGCATACGGCTCTTGGAACTTTAATTGGGCAAATTCTTGCCAGTGCGCAAGTTTTAAATCGAGACGTTTTTATTTATTTAATTACCGATGGTGCTACAGATTCAACAGATTCAGCCACTCCAGCCGCCCCCCAAGGTGATTCTGGTCAGAATGGTGGCAATATCATGTTTATGTTCAAAGCCAACGGCGCTGTGATTCCAGCGACCAAGCAACAAGTTGGTTACTTTAATGGTTCCCAGCAAAATGATCCTGGTTCGCCCTCTGAGAACATTCAGATGGGGTCTATTTCAGCACTTGTTAACTATCTTGGCTTTGCCGGTGGGATGACCAAGGTCAACACAGTGACGTCATTAATCCCCAGCATGAATTTAAGTAGTGCTCAGATTCTGGCGTTGTTGGCGCTAGGGGTTTAGTCGACTTGCCGCGTTTGTTTGTTTGCCAACGTTCCCATTTAGCCACATCCATGCAACTTTTAATCTCAGTTTCTTAACCAGCAAAACCATATTAGTAGATCGCCGTCCGCTGAGACCCATGAAGGTCTCGCGGCGGCGGCCTCAGCAATTTAGTCGAAGCATTTAGGATACAGATTACCTTACTGTCGTTATTCTTTTTTATTTTCCCCATGTTATTTTGCGCAATCAAGAATTACATTTTACGGCCTTTTGCTCATAAGATATGCGGTGTTTCTCTAGGATTCCAGTATCTTAGAGAGATTCCATTGCCCTTAGGTGGAATGTTTTTTGCTCAGATTTTAGGTGTGCAAAAGGTTAATGCCAAAATCTATATTCTTGCGCTTTTGTTAAGCGTCTTCTCTTTTCAAACAAAAGCTATTGAGGAGCCGTCTCAATTTCAATTTACAAATTCAGTTTCTGATTTAAGTGACGCCGATTTTTCAAATTACCTGGGTAGCCAAGTTCATAAAGTTTCAGAATTTCAATTTATTCAGCAAGAAGCACAGAAATTGGGTGTTCGAGCCTGGCTCTTCGGCGGTACTGCTGCTGCCTTTGCCCATTACACCCATTGGGATCTCATGCGCCTGGCTGGCGACCAACGTTTTCAAGCAAATCGGTTCGACTATCAGTACTTTAATATCTTCAGATCAACTCAAGATCTGGACATCGTCATAGATGGCACCCCTGGCCAAGTGCTAACGATAGAGAATCTAATTCGTGAAAAATTTGATTACATGCAGGGGTCACGATCAGCATGGGAGGTCCGGGCCCTTCGATATTCGCGCGGTCAGGTCTCTGACCCGGGTTTCAAAGAAGCCCTTCTTCGTGATCCAGACTTTCTAAATCAAAATACCGACTCTCATTCCACAGGAATGATTGAAATCACCTCTGTTCCTGAAGGAGAATTTCCGGTTAAAGACCTACGTGATTGGGATTCAGAATACCCAGTTTTTCTGAAAGACGTCAAACTAGGCAAAATTCACTTTTACTTTTCAAACAAACATGAAACCACTTCTCGCTTTAGAGCTGGGAATAACCCCCCTATTTTTTCGGCCATCAGAGTGTTAACTAAGGCATTTCAATTTGAACCGACACTTTGGGCAGACGATCTTCAGACCATCAAAAAAATAATAGAAGAATTTGATCCTCAAAAAGATCTGACCACGAATTTTGCGAAGAACTGGATCGAAAAAAATGCAAAAAAACTCATCATGCATGCCGTTAACGTGGAGTATGCGGTTAATCTAATGGAATCTTTGGGGCTCCGACAAAAGCTCATCTCCATCAGCAATCCTGCCGAAGTTAAATCCATGGGTTGGTGGCTCAATAAAGAACCCTTGCGATCATTCCCCTTGGGCAACGGAGATGGCAAAACTGCTCGAGAACTGGGTATAAAAATAGTCGCCCATGAAACTTCTGATTTTTTGGCCTATGAATCCCTGACACGAGCCCATACGGGAGACCCAAACGTCTTGATTTCCAGAAAAAACCAACCAGGTGAATCCGCCAGTTTTGGGCCAGGCTTTTACACACTAAATGGACGAAAAGGTGCGAAGGAGACAGGATACACGATTCGATTTCGTTTGAATCCCCAAGCCAAAGAAGGAACTGACTTTGCAGTTGCCGGTGATATGATTCTCATTAAAAATAAATTGGCCATTAAAGTCATTCCACACAGCCTCAACTTAAGCCTTCCCAATTATTTTCGAACAATTCAATTAGATACGACTATAAACAAAACTGACCGGGGGGTTGTAGAAAAATATAAACTGATCTTAAAAGCAAAAAAACCATCACAACTAGAGATTGATGAAACAGAAAAAATAGTACTCGCTGAAATTAAAAAACCGGTGCTTAACTATACTCTCCTTAAAGAGTGGTTTAGTATTATGGGTTTCAATACGAATTCAAGAATAGATAAAGGTATTAATTCTCGGCTTCAACGAGAATTAGAGCTTGAAGAACCCAATCAGGAATTTCTAAAAATAATTCTCCATCTTAATAAAGCGGGTTTTAACATGGTCTTACCCTTAACTGTAAGAATGGCTGTCGCGACTCAAATGCATTCAAACCGAGACTGGGGGGACCTCAAAGTTTTGATCACAGAATCGAAATCTCTAAACCCTTCTCGACAGGATTTGGATGCTAGTGCCAAAATTGTGATTCGCGAACTCAACAAGAAAAATCCTAACATTGCAGTATTGGATCTTTGGGAACATATCCCTGGGACTAAAGGGAATGAGCAAGTGGCTCGGATTTTTACCGAAAAGATAAAAAGCGAAATCGAAAAATCCAACCCCAACTCCTATTTGATCTGGAGTTGGTTAGGTATCGAAGATAGGCCCCATGCTGTCGTGGAGACAATATTAAAGAAAATCAACGATCAACTTCGATCAAATCAGCCAGAAGTGACAGTGTTGTCGGCCCTTATGGATAGCTTTCCCAGCCGTTATGTATTTGAAAACTCCCCTGCAATTCAGGAAATTCGAAAATTTGTAACTCCACCAAAGTATTTTGAAATCATAAGTAGGTACCATTCGTACTTTCGAGCTTGGTCGCCTTTTAACGAAACCCTCAAAGCCATGATTGACTTGGACAAACTCCAACTTACTTCAGCAGATGTCCAAGCCATTTCAAAAATCATAAGTCATGAAATTGAAAAATTGCTTGTGAATGATCACTACCTGGCCGATGCCGGCTCTTCAAGTTCTTTGATTCATGAGTGGGTCAAATTACCCGTGAGTCTCAACTTTCCTCATCTCGCATTAAAAGCTCTAAGACTTCCCAATATTCGCGGCGCCCATATTTTTTCACATTCGTTTCTTAATCAAAGTGATGATTCCATCTGGTTGAAGGATCTTAGATGGATTCCCCTTATTTTGGGTCAGAGACCCCCAGACCCCGAAAAGCTCCTTGAGAAACCCGAAGTTATCAATCTTGTATTGAGTATCTCCATGCTTTATAAATCTGAAGAAGTTAAAAAAATCATGCACCACCCTTCAATTCAAAATCTTTTTTCAACAATATATCATAATTCAGAATTCGATCATCTCGCTCTCTCCATTTTAGAACTTAAGGAGCGCAATGAAATGCCTGGAATAGGCTGGTCTCTGGCCATTGAACGAATGTTACGTGGTGAGAAGCGCGAAGCATTAATCTCTGTGGCCATGGAGGTTAGAAATGACGATATTTTGAAACGCGATGCCGTTCAAAAAATCATAGCCGAAGAGGATTTTTGGTTAAAAATCAGAGGAGATAAAAAAAAGGACTCAGAACTCCAACTATCCTTTGGTAACGAAGACGAAGACACTGGGAGTTTTTATGGTACGGTCTTAGTGAACCCAGAACTGCAATTGCGATTTTTGGAGGAAATAAATAAGCCTCTAAACGAATCCAATCAAGAATATTGGCGCCGTGCCATTGAAAATGCCCATATAACTGATCCAAGAGTCAAACGTGCCTTTCTACGATTAAGAATTCATGCGACCGGTGAAACTCAATCTTGGGCAAGGGGTGCTTATAAAAAACTCTTTGGAAACCTACCCGAGAATTGCGCTGACCTATTAGCTAGTATCAATCAATAAGCATTGGCCTTAAGCATTGGTTCGCTCATGGCGTGCGTGATGATAGCTTGGCAACCCGCCTCATTGGAAATTTGTTCTATTTCATCCGCTTTTGGCCGGATAACGGACCTCAAATTGAAATAAAAGCAGTTCCAGGGTTGGAACTGCTTTGCATTAACTCCATTTTCCGCGGTCTGCTTGGTGCAAACCAATGGGCTTATGGAATAAACCCTCCTATCAAAAGTAGGGGGCAGATATGAACAACAACCAAGTTGTTGTCTCTATCGAAAAAAAATGTAGAAAACTGAAGTTTTGGATTCGTTGCACGTTTGTGATTATATCCATAATTAGGTTTCTACATTGGTTCTGGACCTTGATCCAATCGTTGGGGCTTTCTGTTGTGGGTGGCTCTTATTGCATTTACATGGAAGGCACTAAGCGACCGCGGCCCCTTCAACGACTTTCTAAATGGACAAACACTATTGAGGCAAGACGTAATTGTTGACCCAATCGATCAAATTCTGAATCTGGGTGCTGCTATAGCGATTGCCGCCATGATACTCGCTCATAGGGTGAGTGATAAGAGTTTTATTCGTTGATTTTTGACCCAGAGAATATGAAATGCAGAGATTATTTTTTTGATCGATTGCCGTAGGATCAACAGAATGAATCTTAAAACGGGTCTTGTATTGCGCATATTCAACACTACTGCCATGGCAAGTCAGGCAGTTTTGATTTAAGTAGACTTGAGTAAACACATTGGTTTGAAAATTTGAAACGTCGGTATCTGTAGGCTTACAATTAAATGCTCCCACCGTATCTGATGAATTTTCCACCGCACAGCCAAATAAATTAATCAAAATAGTTAATATAAATGTCGTTTTCTTAATACTCTTTGTTTCCATTTTTCTCTATAGCCTGTCCAATTACTAACTTCTGCCCACTACTCTTTTTCTTCAGCTCTCTGATATTCGATACTTAAGTTTTTCTCACGGTCAATTACATCCACAGCCGCCGCCGCCCCCCCCAAAACCACCCGACGAACCCTCTCGGGCGTTGAACATGTGTTGCTTGCCAATTTCTTCTGTGGGGTAAGACAAAACTTTCATGCTGTGTTTAGCTAAAACTTCTCGCTCAAATGGCGCCACATTTTTTTTAAATAGAGAGCACCCTGAAAGGGCAAGAACAAAAAACACCAAAATAGTGCCACTAAACAATTTCAGAAAGTCTAAAATTTTAGAGTTCATTAGAGTTGCCTCTGAATCTTGCCACTCATTGCAGCTTGATATTGTCCAAAAAATACTCAAATTTTATGACTCCCGATCCTATACCCACCTAAAAATTTCTCAAGATTCCCAATGAAAATACCTGTGCCGTCAAACCATAGAGTTTATCATCGTTTGGATTTGACGGAACACCAATATCGGTAAAATTAGTATACTTAAGCATATAGTACTCAACCCTTCCGTAAATCTCCCACCCATAGGATAATTTCAAAACAGGGCGAATGCCGACAAGTCCAGTCCAATACTCTGACAAAGTTTTATTACCAGTCAAAAAGGGGCTTAAACTCGTTTGATCATACTTATCTTTGTAAAAACTTGACTGAGTTTGGCGGTAATATCGAAAGTCAAGGCTCATCGAAAAATCTTTACTAAAATCCCGCGTCAATTGGGGTTCTAGCGTAATACTTCGAACGCCCCAATTATCCCAGTATAGCCGAACCGCTGTTGAGGTGGCCATGGACGAACCCAAAGCATAGTAAATATATTTTAGAGTCACATCTTGTTTTGCCCGCAAATTTGGAACGTTTTCTGAAATGGCAATCACACTCCCATCAGTTTGACCTATGCGCGCTGCTCGGTAGGGACTAGCTAAATATCCCGACTGAATCGTATACTCATATAAAATTTGCATCAGACTAATTTTATTTAAAACTTGAGTAATTCCCACTGACATAGAACCGGTTTTCATCACTTGATCAAAACCTTTGTCACTGGAGGATTGCACATGGTCGTTCCCCATGGATAAACCCAAATCCACCGTCGTGTTCTTATCAAAAAAATCTCGAGAGCCACCAATAGAATAGGTCTGCGAATGGTAGTCGTTTTCGTCACTGACGACAACGCCGACAGTCAAGGCTCCACCTTCGAGATTAGCCCCAAGGCTTCCGCTCACTTCACGTCTCGTATCTGAAATCTTTCCTTGGCTAGCCCAACTCCTCACGTCAGCAGAACTGCTTGTCACAATGTCCATGGCATAACCAGCACCGACAGTAACATCGTCATTTAAGATACTCGCCTTGGCATTGACGTGGGGAGAAATTACTTGAGTCTCTGAGTCATCATAGTATCGCGCAATAAAATCAAAATTGCTTTCTTGAGCTTCACAGATGTTTGAAAATGGTAATTGGACCAAGGTAAGACCAAATAAAAGACCTACTACAAATTGCTCCACAAAAGATTTTTTCTGATTTCGAAGAATCTTGATTATCAGAAACAAGGTATCAAAGAAAAATTGGGGGGCTCGACGAAAAATCAGCGGGGACAAAATCATAACCCCACCTCAAGTGTAATCATCATCCCCGACAACAACACACCAGTGGCCGTATTAAAATAACCCGCCTGCAATAAACCAAAGCTCAAGGCTGCATGTTCGCCCGCGTTATACCGTAGCCCCGCCCCGCCTTGTATGACTTGGGTAACGGGTTTACTGCCTAAAAAAAGTTGATCGCTCCCATTTGAAAAAACCATGCCCGGAGCAAACGAGAGATATGCACTCCACGGGCCACCAATAAAATAATCAACGCCAACTTCAATACCAGCGAGAAAGCTAGCTCGAGTTAAACTCAAAGCTTGCCCAACAAAGGCTTTCAAATACAAGTTAGGCAAGGGGTAAATCAAATATCCAAGGGCAACCTGATAGTTCTTGTCATTTAAAACTGCAAAAGCCAACTGCACTGCAGATTTCGCAAGCAAGAAATCTTGATAGCTATCGATGTTTTCATCTTCTGACGTATGTTCAATTCGAACTTGTTCTGAGGAAGAAATATAACCCAATCGCTTTCGATTGCCGGGTTTAACTTTGACTAAGACTTTATAAAAGTCCCCCACCTCTTTATAGCCAGGGATTTTTTGTAGAGAGACCGGAAGTTTTTGACCTCTATCAGTAATTCCGATGGCTCGGTATTTAACGCTGGGCCCGGAGTAAACGATAATCCCTTCGCCATCGATGACGAGCTGGGCGCCGGTACTTGCCATACCGTCACAAAATAAAAGTGTAATGGCCAGAACGGCAAAAACCTTTGTGATTTTTAAAATGAATACTTCATTGGATTTCTGCTGCAAAGCCCGCTTCATATTTATGGTCGCCCCACTCCAGGTAAATCTGGGAAATTTTTTCATTTACCTTTGCTGTATACACATCCCGTAAATTTCAGAGGATAAGCCTTAATCATGGCAATCAATTCTTTGTTTAAAAAACTATTTTGATCCACGATCATATTATTAATTTGAACGGTTAAATCGACAAAAGCTCCACCCACATCACCTGATAACTCCGAACTTAGATTCAAGACTTTTAGAGGGGTGGGGCATTGGTAGTCCAAACTAGAAAGTCTCAAGGATTTAATTAAAGTGTTTGCTTTTGTACGAAAGTGAACTTGCCCTTGGGTATTATTATAAACAATATTCCATTGGCTAATACCGCCGTTACGAACGCGAGACAAAATCTCAAATGAAAAACTGATAGGGTCAATTCCTTGTTCAAAGGTACTTGCCAATGCGGTAGCTCGCACAAAACGAGATAATGAACTAGGATCTTGAGGAATGGGTTTATCGCCTCCAAATCCTTGATGAAGCTTCAAAAATTCTATGGAGCCAAAGTAACTATTGTTTGCCAAAGTAGGTATTTGCGCTGGTGAAATAACGAGTTTTCCACCCAGGTATTCAAATGACCCGCAAACACCTAAAGAATCACAAACAAAGTAATGAACCTTCGCCTGAAAAGGCACAACGCGAATGTCTTGAGCGAAATCCACGGCTTCAAGAAAGGTTGCTGCGCTGTCCAAAATATACTGGATCCATTGAAGTTCGTTAATTCCGGGCATTTCTAGCGGTCCTTGGGGGTATTTGGTCTCGTCTAAATTCAATACTTCAACAGAGAGCCCCCGTTCATTTATGCCCCCATACGGAAATTCTAAACCCACTTGATTAAAGCTAACACTTCCGTATTTTGAAACCCAAACGAGAGGCAACGCTTGAGGATCACCAACCAAGGCCTGCTTCTTTTTGAATCGTTTATTGACGACCACCATTCCGTGTCCCAGTGGCCAATCTAAGCTTTTTGCCATAGTATGGATGGAGCTTCTAGGAAGAGAAAACACCGTACAGCTATTGACAGGAACGTTGTAAATAAAGACAAAAGCAATGGCTAACGAAATGATCATTTTCATGGGTAATCCCCCTTCGCAACGGAAAAACATAGCCTACTTGACCAAGCGTTGCCAAGAAGTTAAATTGAATCAGTTTTTTCATATTACATCGTCAGGAGTCATGGATTATGTCACTACGTCCTAAAGTCGGAATTAATGGTTTTGGAAGAATCGGTCGTGTTCTTTTTCGAGCAGGTTTTGATAAACTCGAAGTCTTAGCAATCAACGACATGACCGATTGTAAAACTCTAGCCCATCTTCTTGCCTACGACAGTATTCATGGGCGATTTCCCGGTACTGTTGAAGCAAAAGAAAATGCTCTTGTGGTCAATGGAAAAACAATACCCGTCGTGACTACAAAAGATCCCGGAGGAATTCCCTGGAAATCCTATGGTGTTGATCTGGTTTTAGAATGCACAGGGGCACTCAAGAAAAAAGATGATGCCCTCTTGCATATCAATAAAGGTGGGGCGAAACGGGTTATGATTTCTGCTCCCGCTGACGATTCAGATTTCACCGTAGTTTACGGTGTGAATCACACCGAATATTCTCCTGCCAAACACCTTGTTGTGAGTAACGCTAGCTGCACCACAAATTGTCTTGCCCCCATTGTAAAAATACTTCATAGCACTTTTGGAATTGAAAGTGGATTTATGACGACGGTTCATTCTTACACCAACGACCAAAGGTTGATGGATGCAGGTCATAAAGACATGAGACGAGCCCGTGCTGCGGCTTTAAGCATGATTCCCACGACAACGGGTGCCGCAAAAACCGTGGGCCGAGTTATTTCAGATCTTAAAGGAAAAATCGACGGTGTGAGTATTCGAGTTCCAACTCCCAACGTAAGCCTCATTGATTTTGTGGCCGTCGTGAAAAAAGACACGACCGTTGCTCAAGTTAATGAAGTTCTCACCAAAGCCGCTACGGGTGATTACAAAGAAATTATGGTGGCGGAAAAAAATGAACTGGTAAGTTGTGACTTTAATGGGGCCACTCCTTCTGCGACAATTGATTTGCCAAGCACCCAGATGATTGGGACAAGAATGGTCAAAGTTTTAGCTTGGTATGATAACGAAACCGGATTTAGCAACCGCATGGTTGACCTCGCCCTTTACATGGCCAAACTGGGTCTATGAAATCAGGCCTCACAAGAATAAAATCAATAGAAGATCTCGATATTAGTGGGAAGCGAGTTTTCATTCGATTAGATTTAAACGTCCCCATAAAAAATCAAATAATCACCGATGATACGAGAATTCGCGGGGCACTTCCAACCATACAATATGCGATAAGTAAGAAAGCAAAAATTGTTTTGGCAAGTCATCTAGGACGACCCCAAAAACCTGAGGATCGTGAAAAGTATTCTCTCACCCCCGTAGGTGATCGTTTAAGTGAACTCCTTAACCGAGAAATCGTACTATTTGAAGATCCCAATGGAGAGGGAATAAAAGGAGTATTAGGCGGAATAGCTTCGAATCAAATGTTACTTCTTGAAAATACGCGCTTTGCGCCGGGAGAAGAAAAAAACTCCATGGACATGGCTGCAAATCTTGCTTCTTTTACAGAAGTTTACGTTAACGACGGTTTTGGAGCTATTCACCGCGCCCACTGCACCGTGGCGGCTCTTCCAAGTCTCGTTACAAACAAGGGTATTGGCTTTTTAATAAAACGTGAAATCCAAATGCTTGATCAAGTTCTCTACAATACTAAACATCCGTTCGTCGCCATTTTGGGTGGGGCAAAAGTAAGTGATAAGATCGACGTCATCGGCAACCTTATGGACCGCGTCGATGTCTTTGTTATTGGCGGTGCCATGGCATTTACGTTTTTGGCTGCTCAAGATATTCCTGTTGGAAAATCTTTAGTAGAAAAAGACAAGATTCATACAGCCAAAGAACTTTTAAGTCGATTTCGTCACAGAAATAAAAAAGTAATTTTACCTGTGGATCATGTGGTGGCAGGCCAACTTAAAGAAGATGTTTCATGCCAAATTACTCCTACGGCTGCCATTAGTTCAGAGTTTATGGGTCTAGATATCGGCCCCAGAACCATTGACCTTATCGGTACTGAGTTACAAAAAGCCTCTTTGATTTTTTGGAATGGACCCATGGGTGCCTTTGAAACAAAACCCTTTCATAAAGGAAGTTTCGCCGTCGCCCAAATGTTGTCTGAAAGTAAAGCCTTTACTATCGTTGGCGGCGGAGATTCGGTGACGGCGGTTGAACAATCGGGCCTAGCAAGTAAAATGGGACATATTTCAACCGGAGGTGGTGCGAGCCTAGAATATTTAGAAGGCAAAGCGATGCCGGGACTTGAAGTCTTAAGAGAAAAATCATGAGAAAATCGATTTTTGCAGGTAATTGGAAAATGCAAATGGGTCCCCATGAAGCCACGAAATATTTGAATGAATTTATCCCCCAAATTCATCCTGATAAGTCTCGAGAGTGGATAATTTTTGCGCCGTTTGTAAGCCTTCCTACCCTGCAAAATAATTTAAAAAATACTCCCATAAAATGGGGTGGACAAAACTGTCATCACGAACCCAAAGGCGCATTTACCGGCGAAATCAGCGCCCCCATGCTTAAAGAATTAGATTGTCAGTATGGCCTGGTAGGTCATTCAGAGCGTAGACAATTCTTTGGTGAGACCGACAAATCCTGTGCTCTAAAGATTAAAGCACTTTTAGAATCAGATATTACCCCTATGCTCTGTGTTGGTGAGACGCAAAAAGAGCGAGATGGGGGTATGACACAAGAAATTATTAAAAGTCAGATTGAACAAGGACTAGAATACGGGGACCCTCTGAGGCCGCTAGTTATTGCCTATGAACCCGTTTGGGCCATCGGTACAGGAAAAGTCGCCACTGCGGGGATGGCCGAAGAAGTCCATGTATTTATTAGAAAGGTTTTATCTTCGAAATTCGGCCAAGAAAGGGCAGGCCAAATTCAGATTCTCTATGGCGGCAGCGTTAAGCCTGAAAACTGTCGTGAACTTATTGCCCTGCCTAATATTGACGGATTTCTCATTGGTGGAGCATCTTTAACAGCAAAATCATTTGCCCAAATTGGTCTTATTCCACTATAGTGGCGCCCGATAACAAAACATTGCCAGTAGGAGTTATTTTAAATGGAACAAGGTACTACGCTCATTGCTATTCTTCATATTTTTGTCGCCGTCCTTTTAATCACCATCGTTTTGTTACAAGACAGTAAAGGTGGAGGAGCAGGTGGTGCCTTTGGCGGCGGTTCAAGTAACACGATTTTCGGCGCCACAGGTGCTGCGTCGTTTCTGGTTAAAGTAACCAGAGGATTGGCAGTCACTTTTATGATAACCTGTATCGCCTTAACTTTGATTGCAACTCATAAAAGCAACCGATCGGTTGTAGACAATTTGCCCAGATCTGTTCCTGCCCTTCCTGGTCAACCTCCTGCGGGCCAAGCCGCTGCAGTAGCCGTTGGTACTTCGCCAGCTCCCGCATCTACAGCCGCAGTGCCAGCTTCGCCTGCAGTTCCATCTGTTCCTACAGGTCGTGGGGCGCCTGTTCCCGCAGTACTTCCTGTACCTGCAGCAAAATCTAAGTAAGGCCTAAACTTAGTGGGCAACCGCCAGGTTCAAAACATCATTGCCGCGGCTGTTATTCTCGTTGCCCTTGCAGCACTTTTATTTCAAAATCAGATTTGGAATTGGTGGCAAGAACTCGGCCTTCTCAACGATAAGAGACCACCTATTGCTGAGATTATTTCTCTCGGGGGAAACGTAAAGTTTCGATTGCCCGAGTCATTGACTTATTACCGAGCACGAAAATCTATGTCTTTAAGGGCCAAAGACACAGTCTTGACCGATCAGGATGGTTCGGCTGTCATTTCATTTAAATCAGGACTTAAAGTAGAACTTCAACCAAACTCTCTTATTATCGTAGAAGACTACGGAACTGGCCCGGGCTCCATGGAGCTCACATTCTTGCGCGGGGAAGTTCGAATTCTTGACCAGGGCGAAGGCCTAAAACTTTCGGGGGCCGAACTCAAAAAAGAATTGGCAACCAAACCACAATCTATTGAAGTTGATTTGACCATGTTAGAAAAAGCATCTACTCCTGTCCCCGTTATTTTGCCTAAAATCAATTTAGAAGAAAAACGAGAGAAACTCAAAAATCAACCCCAAGCTAAAAAGAAAAAAGAAGAAAAAGAGACTCTTCCCGATAGCTACATCGCAAGTGTAATTCGTAACCAAAAGACGTTTCTAAATCGTTGTTATGCACAGCACTTACGATTAAACCCTGAGGCGCGAGGGAGAATCGACACGTCTTTGACCATTGAGCCCGATGGTACGATCTCGGCTGCTCGTGTTATTGGTAGCACTATCCCCGACCCGGTTTTACAACAATGTGTGGTATCGACGTTGCAGCGAGCGCGATTTAAGGCCTTTAATGGCGATCCGATTATGGTCAATTATCCTATTAATTTTGAATAAACATCTTTTATTGTGTCATTGAACCTCAAATAGAAAATATTTTGTTCCCGAAGCCAAGAGGCTTCGGCCCCGGATGGCTCTTGCCGAGCTTGAGCGCATGGATGCGCGACCTCTTGGCGAAGGGGACAAAATATTTTTTATTTGAGGCTTGCGAAATTAAATGGTAATTGCCTTTGCTATCTAAAATCATGGAGGTAATCAATATGAGTCGGTACCCATGGTTCTTCCAAATCTAAACCTAAAATTTTCTCACCCAATTTCTGTAAAGTCTGGGAAGGAATAAAACTCGGAGCATAGTGATCGGGTACCATACCCTGTTCTTTTAAAATCGGCAAAACTTGGTTTTGGGTTGGAGATTTTAGGAAACCCCTTTTATGTAAATCTTCAAAGCTCTTCGCCAATTCTTCAGGGGTGAAACCATAATTTTTAAGCAGGTCCTGAGCCACAGTGAGAAGAGAAGTTTGGTCTATACGGTTGTCTTGAAATAAATCCAAAGCCGCCTGAAACGTCGTAAATGTAGCAAGGACCCGTCTACCAAATTTCCCGTAATAGTCAGGATCTGTATCTGCCACCAAATTAATATAAATCTTTTCTACGGGATCCGACTCGGGAATTTCTCGTTGAAGCCTTAAGATTTTTTGTCTTTGTTCTGGTTGCACATGAAGAGCTTCAAGAAGAGAAAGTATTTCTCTTACAGATATTCGCCTACAACAGATATCGCTAAACAGGCTGTAAATAACTGCGTCACTTTCACTGTCGTCACCAAATAAGATCAGGCGGTTTTTTTCTGATAATTGTTTTCTTAATTCTAATAAAGCCTGAACTTTAAAACCCACATGGTGTTTGAGGCGGCCAAATTTTCTTGGTCTAAAATTCTTAAGGTTGTCTTTAAAGTAAACCCCCCACGGGCTGATCCGATCAATTTGCATTTTTTGAAAAATCTTAGACGCCATCTGAGGAGGCGATGCAGAAATAAAATAAATAGGTAGGTTTTTAGAGGCGGTTTTAGTTGCCTCCAAGGCACGAATCAGAGTGGCAGTCCCCGGCACATTTCTCTTTTGAAAAGCCTTTTCAAAGGCCGTACGAAATAACCCTCTTAAGGTTTCAAATTGGGTGTCTAAATAGGTTTTATCTATATCCCAAACATAGACCAATGCCTCAGGAAAAGGTTTATTGTTCGTACACTCAAAATAAATAACATCGCCGCTCTTTGTCGGCTTAGAAACACCCATCAATTTCCATCGTATTAGACCCCTCTCTAGTTGCCAAGATTTACATGGCATGCTACGAACTAAAGCTATATGGAGTTTAAGATCCTTAACTCATCAGAACTGCAGTGGGAATTAAATTTTCACCCCACCGAACCATGGCCCGAGATTATTCCTGTAATAGCTTGTAAATGGGAGAATGGATTTAAAGTCATCGCAGGTTTTGACCGGATGGGTCAAAATCACTTGCCCACAATCATTTTGGCTCGCGGCCCCTGGATAACCTTTAATCGGTATTGGCAAGAAATACCCTTAAGGCCTATCGAGCGAATTCGCTTTGAAAATAAAGTTGGGATCGATATTAAAGGTCAACATATTTTGGCCTGGCCATTGGAGTTTCAGATTTACCTGGACGGACGCCAAATACCCCTCAAAAATCTGCACCCTTTGGAGTATTTGCAACCTTGGATGGGCGAACTGGTCCCCGTATTTTTAACTTCCTCTTTTACAGCTTCTGAGGTCAGAGAAATTATAGAACTTCTTTGTGATCTTAAGCTCACGGGCTTCACGTGGGAACAAGTTTATGTAAAAGAAAACTGGCTTGGTCATTTGAAACGAATTCGATTTCCCAAAACCTATCAGGCCGATTTGACAAGAGAAGAAAAGGTTCAAGAAATTCCCTGGCCCCGGGGCATCAGAGCAAAATGGGAACGACAAGGCGATACGGCGGGCATTTCAATTCAGACTAAAGTGACGACCCCTCTAGAATGGGATCGCCTCCGCGATGTGATATCCCGATTAGAAATCAAAAGGGATTTGTGGGATCTTTAGAAAACCAGTTCACTGAGCTTTACATTCACGATTCAGTATGGAATTCAGAGGTCGCAAAAAGAACAAGAAGCCTCTTAAAAGTTTCTGCCATTCGAGTTGATTCAAAACCTTATGCTGATCAAAGATCGCAATTATCAGGCGACGAGTTTACGAAATCTAAGAAAAGACTATATCTGGCACCCCACTTAGGTCAGTTTTTTCGAAAATGCCCAGGCACTCAAGGGGCTGCGTGTTGTAATTACTTTGTTTTAAATTTGGGTGTTCAGTGCAATATGAACTGCAGTTACTGTTACCTGCAATCTTACATCAATTCCCCGCTGAGCCAAATTTACACTAATATTGAAGAAGCTCTTTTTGAGCTTGAAGGTAAAGCACGTGAATTTCCCAATGCACCGTTTAGAGTGGGAACAGGCGAAACAATTGATTCATTAAGCCTTGATGATTTGACACTTTATTCAGCTGTGGTAGTTCGATGGTTTCAAAACTTTCCCAAACTTACTTGTGAATTTAAAACAAAATCGGCCAATATAAAAAATTTCATTAACTTGCCCCATTCAGGAAATGTCGTCGTCAGTTTTTCGGTGAACCCAGAAAAAATTGTCGAAGCCGAAGAACATGAAACTGCAAGACTTTGGCAGCGACTCAAAGCGGCTCGTGATGCCGCTGATGCGGGCTTTCCCGTGGCATTTCATTTTGATCCCATGATTTATGTATCTGGTTGGCAAAAACTATACTCAGAGCTCGTGCATTTAATTTGCAGTCTCTTTGAACCACTTGAGGTCAAATGGATCAGCGTTGGCGCTTTAAGATTTCCACCTCAAATGAAGCATATTTTACGCGAAAGATTTGGTGGAGATTCGATCGGGAATAGTTCTGAGCTTTTTTTGGGAAAAGACGGCAAACTTCGCTACGATCTTGGCTTAAGAACCAAGATGTTTACACATGTCAAAGATGAGTTTCTAGAACATGGCAAAAAATTTCCTGTATTTTTATGTATGGAAACTCCTGAATCCTGGCTCGGTACTTTTCAAAACACTCCTCGGAAAGTAAAAGGTCTAGATGAATTATTCGTTGCGATGCCAAGTTAGCTTGGGTTTTTGGCCCAAACCCCATTACCTGCAAAACCGGTATCTGCATTGAGAACATTCCAGTAAACCTTTGCATTGGGGGCCGGATTGTTAAAGTCTGAATCCGTCGGCATATTTGAACAACCTGAGGCGACGAAATCAATAATAAAGATGTTTTGAGTACCGTCTCTTTGGTTACTCCATGCATAAGCTAAAATATCTCTGGGAATTCTCGTCGGACCAGATTTGAGAAAAAATCCCCAACGAGGGTCTTTCAGTTGAAGTGCTCTTACAACGGTAAAGAGAAAATCATTGACCAGTGGTTTCCCAATACAATCATGAATTAAACTTGGATTCGTATTTGAGAGATATTCTACGAGAGCTTCTTCGTTGGGTGGTCCATTGTTGAAGAGGTTCTCAGGAGTGACGGCCGTAGGCTGAGCTTGCGTAAGACCGTTGAATCTAAAAGCCTTATTGCACCCACTATTCACGATCCAAATGCAGAATATAGCTAAAAAGAGCAATTTCATTAATTCATGGTAATAAGCAATCTATGCCAACTCTTAGCTCCGTTTAAGTGACAGTTTTTTGACTAGGACTCATGTATGTGATGAACAAATAATGTCACCCCCTCTACGACCAGTCCTTAGAGCTAACTCTGATAAAGCCCAATGTATTTTATTGGGCCTAAGTCGCCGCCCTTCTGGCCTCAAAAGTGGCCGCCCCATAGACGATAAGTAGGGTGATGAAAATCTTCTCAAATTTCAATAGTCAACGGGCGACCAATGCATCATTAAGTTTGCTAATTTTAATTTTCATACTTCAAGGTGGCTGTCATCCTAAGTCAGAAATTTCGCCTCCTTCTTTACCATCAACGCCAGATTCGACGCCACCTCACTTGGAACCTCCAGGAACTGGCTCCAATGATTCTGGTAACCCAACCCAGCGTAAGGCTGCTTGCAGCACCGCTGGAGCTTGGGTTGACCACGCCGAAAGCGAATACGTCGTTAATTTAGAAGCAGTTAACGGCAAGTTTATTGTCGCTGAATGTGGAGGCGATGACTTTGGCGTGGTGAATGCAAATCGAACCGTGGCTGGCGAATGGGAGGCCTTTTATCTTAGACCATTGGATGACGGAAACTATAGCATCAAATCTAGTCATGGCCGATATTTAAGTGCAGAATTAGGAGGTGGTGGGGAGCTTCACGCGAATCGAAACCAACGAGGTCCTTGGGAGACTTTTCAAGTTCAGGGCCAATTGAGCGACGGTGCCACTATTGCCCTCAAATCTTTCGATGGCAAACATTTTGTTTCTGCAAGAATTGATTCTGAACAAGGTAAAGTATCTAGTGAAGCACCTGCTTTGGGGCCGTGGGAGCAAATCAAAGTCCATTTGATTCATTCTCCGGTGAAACAGCGCCATGGCATTGTTCATGGTGAGGGTCGATCATTTGTCGATGACGACGGCTCGTTTTACCCATTAGGTGCCACTCTATTTTGGGCTTTAAGGGGATGGAAGTTTGAACAACCAAGACTCAAACAAAACTTGGAATTTTTAGCAAATCATCACTACGATTACGTTCGAATCTTGGGTGAAGTATCTTGGGTTGGGAACGAAATTGACCCAGATTGGTCAGACTATCAAAAAAATCTTGGCGAGTTTTTAGATTTTGCTTACGATAGATATGGATTAAGATCGGAGATTACACTCATTGGTGGCGGCCATGAAGCTCAAGCGATGGCCCTTGCTGAAAAAATAACCTCGGTAGTTAAATCTGGAAGAGAACACAAAATTTTAGATTTTGAAGTAGCTAACGAATCCTATGGTCGACATATCACTATAGACGAAATGAGAAAAATTGGCCGCTATCTACGTCAAAATTTTCCAAAACATCTCGTTGCCATTTCCTCCGGCGAAGGCACGAATTCGTATATGACTCCCACGACCGATTGGCGCACTGACTTTGTAAATGTCTTTATGCAACTCGGTAGCGCAAATTTGGCAACCATTCACATGGATCGCGGTTTTGGGGATTTCGGTTGGCGCGCAATTAGGCAACCGTGGGATTGGAAGGATTTTCCTTTCCCAGTCTCCCACAACGAACCTATAGGGCCCCGATCAAGTGTGGCCGAAGAAGTTGATCCAGTAAGATTAGCCATGCTCAGGGCTGTCGGAATTATCAATGGAGTGAGTGCGTTTGTACTTCACAATGGATCAGGAGTGACCGGTCAAATTGATCTGAGTCGCAACCGCCCCGCCAATCTTTGGGAAGTTCCAGGAATAGACGGTATTATGAAAGCAGTTCGCGACGTTGATACACTACTTCCACCTAGAGCTGGAGAAGGTAATCACTGGAACAATGGTTGGCCCGGAGCTCCATTTAATGTAGATGGATTTTGGGCCAGTGGGTCTGACCATGGTGTGAATCGAAATTACACCGCGTCTACTTCTGACGGCTGGATTTCAACAGCGAGTGGAGTTAAAGATTACGTCGTATTCACCGCCTCTAGGAATAGTCTCGTTGACGTATTTGACGTATTGAAAGGGAAAGTGCAGGAGGTGGAATTAAAAGCCAATGAGACTTTTAAACTAACACCCTTTTCTCGAGACAACTATGGTTTTGGCGCCTTTATTATTGTTGGTCATTACCGATAGTCTTGGTTTAATATCGTTGCAAAATATTGATGACCCTTTCTAAAATAGAATACGATGATAAAATTTATGATTTCAGTCATTGTGATCCATTTGTTTTCACTCTCCGTGTGCGGTGAAAATCTCAATCTTTTACGCCGTTGGGTTGTATTTCCCTTTGATTCAGAAGAGGGCCTTAAAACTTCTGCGGATAATGCCTGGTGGAAGTGCCGAGAGCGAATCACCGATAAGAAGAAATACCTGGTGGCCAGCCGCCAGTTCCTAGTGCAAAAAGATGTGTTCCAACCCCGGCGCTCCTTAAGGCCTGAAGATGTTAAATTATTAGCTCACCTCCTTGATGCTGATATAATTGTGACTGGTTTTAGTGAGCACCGCCAATTTACCTTAAATGTTTATCTTGCTCAAAATGGCCAACTTTTTTGGACAAAGCATATGAACTTTCATCCAAGTTTACGTGCAGCCGATCAGTTAGAACTTATTAGTGATAAGTTAACTCAAGAATTTATGAATGCTATTCCTTACCAAGCTTTTACGTTGCTTGATCCCTTAATTGGCAAGCCTGTTTACACTGAAAGTGAGAAAAAATATGCAGCAATTGATACGGGACTGACCGAAGATGTAGCGGTAGGGACCGATGTCCAGTGGGTTCAAATTCAATTGCCAGAAAATTCCCCCGGCGATCCGAGTTTAAGCACATCCAAAATTGAAATTGTTGGTGAAGGTCGCATTGTAAAATATAAACGTGGCGTTGGTACCGTAGAAATATTGCGAGCAAAGTCTATGGAACTCATTTCTGAACGGGCCCTGGTTCGAATCCCCAGCATTGCCGACAAGATTGCCCAGAGCTATGTGGCTACCACTGATCCCAACGAGCGACTGGCTCCTGAAATTTTGCCGACCATCATTAATCCTGTGAGCCCTGAATCTACTTCGGCTAAAAAGAACACTATGATATTCGGGAGTATTTTGAGCGTATTGGGTATATTGGCGCTGGCGTTTTGATTGGGCTTGGTAAATCTTATTCTCAAGTTTTTCCTTTGCTAGACAATGGACAAGAAAATCACCGAGTATTGGAATGAGTTTATAAAAACAAGGCCTCTTAATGTTCGACCGACAAGATATTCTGCATGGGCGTTTGGGAACACACCTGAAATGAACGATAAATTAGGTAATTTGGTTTTGCATGGACCTAAACGAGCCACGACATCTCTTAAGTGGATCTATGAGAGATTTCCAAATGAAAAGAAGCCTGGGGTTGGCGATTACAATGTAATATTAAATTCATCAGGTGAGCCCTTTTGTACATATTTAAAAAGGTATAGAAGAATGGCCCAGCTTGCATTGTGTATGCATCGCTGGGCTTTTTAGTTGCTACAGGTGAAGGAATACCTCCTGATCCGGAGGTGCTTTATGAGAAGACCCCTAAGATGTCTTCTTCATCGGAAGATCACCAAATTGCTAAAGAAAAACTCGACCTTAATCATGATTTTTCTCCGTTTAGCAGAGTTGGTTTTAAGAGTCTTTTTTTCACACTAGGGCTTAATGCGGATTATCTGCGGCAGTCTCATTCTATTACGGATGACGGCTAGGAGGCCCGGCTTATCATCAAACAATCTCGTCTAAAAAAGTGAAATAATCTTACTTCTACAATCCTTAAGGAAAGTTTGTGTAAGGAAATTTCAGTTTTTTCAATGGAACGGTTTGGGCGGCTGGCCGGCACCACATGAAAGGTCCCAAGGCCGCCGCCCCCTCCCAAATTCTAGCTCTAAGGGACTTCTTTTTTGCTCCGTATTTGACGAAATTTGGTGAAGACATCTAATATTCATTCAATATGAAAATTGATTTACCCAATGGAATTCCATTATTTCTTAGAGCTCCCCCGAATGACAATTCCGTCTGGGCATATGCATCTATTGAATGAGCTGGCTGGTACGATTTCTGTAATAATTTCCATTTAAAAATCTCGTCTAAAAAAGTGAAAAAAGATCAAAGTGGCCTCACTTTTGCTGTTTGAATAAGGTCACTATTCTAAATGAGGACATTTGCTTAGGGATTCAATCCCTCTGTAATAAATACTGAAACGTCAGTTTACTGACAGGAGCTATTATGAGGATTTTTTTATTTAGTTTTCTTATACTATTGAGCACAGCGACGGCTTTTGGTAGCCAATTAGTCTGCGATTACGCTCAAGTCACTGGTACCCAAACAGGTGACTTAGTGAGTGTTAAGCTATTTAAAATAGGGATGTTCAAGGTGGATCTCGAAACTCTCACTCCTAATGGCGTAACACATTCTGCCGAACTGGGCGGTGTTCAATTCAAGGTGCATGGACCCGCGTCTTCAAGCCTTAATGGAATGGTTTATGTTGTTGTTAGCAATGATGCAGCAGAGTCTTCGAGCTCAGGCCTGGCTACATTGACCGACTCCACAAAAACCATTAACACCGGGTTGACCTCCAAGTTGCCAAATTCCGATATAATATACAGTGATATTAGCTGCTACATTAAGAAATAAATTTTAATTGAATAGACCTACGCCAACCGTTTGGTCATCTAAAAATAAATCTTGGCCGACCCGGGATAAAGTGACCAGGAGTTCTCTTCCTCGGGTTTGAGTTTATATTGTAAACTCAAACCCTAATATGTGACCGAGGGTATAGTACCGACACTGCTGTATGGATTATCGAGACCCATTAAACGCTGAGTTTGTTAATAAAAGAAAAGAAAATCCTTACAAAGCAACAGATGGATCACAAATTTGGTTACAAGCCTAATACAGCTCCGGATTTTTCACGGGAAACTCAATCCACCCATCCCGCAGCGGAAAATCCTTAGGGGGCTTTTCACATTGATCTTTGAATTTTAAAAAGCCAGTGAAGGCACAGACAAACGCATCAAAGCTGTTACAGTTTTCAATAAGCTTATTGAAATCTTGCTGGTAAATAAAAACTAAATCTCTTTTCACCATGTGCTGCAAAATCACTTGGCGGCTTTCATCACCACCGACTTGGTGTTTATAGTGCAAAAGATGACTTTTATTTATTTTCATCCCCTGACCCATGCGCACCAATGAAAGCTTGGGATAGACTTCGATAATACTCATTTGACTTGGCAAACGACGCTTTAAGAAATGAGCCCGCGCTGTTAGTGGAGCGATATTGGCCCCTAAAGTTTCCATGGGATTCAACGCTTCTTCTATCTCTGTGGCAATATACATCTCAGCCGCGCGCTGGGTATAGGGAGTGAAAAGTTTAGCTCGAGGTTTCTTTTTAATATTTTTTCGATGTTGCTTCCACATCCATGCAATTTCTTTTTCTTTACAGTTTTCATAGCCGGGGCAAGCCAATCGACATCGAATGCATTTGGGAAAACCCATAGGTGCATCAATACAGAGATATTCTAAATTTTGGCGATGCTCCATGATGATTTCATAGAGCGCAAGATCGGCTGAAGTTTCATTTTCTTGCTGAATATTTTCATAGATGTGAGTGAGAAATAATTTATTTTGGCCCACGTAGTAGTCCAATACGGCAAGGCTCGTGCGATCATTTTTGCCTCCGCTTAAGTCTAAACCAATAAATCGGTAGACCTTTAGCTTGTTTTGATCTCTAGCCCCACCGCTGTGGGCTTGGCTGCTAGAACTTGAAACCCTTCTTGCCGACATTGGTTCTCCACATTTTTCTTTTTATCGGGAGGACACCATAAAAATGCACATCCTCCACCCCCTGCCCCGCAAATTTTTAGAGCCATGGCACCAGCTTTTAACCCTACGGCTCTCAATCGTTCAATTTCAGGACTCGTAAATACTTTTGAAAGACCTACTCGAGCATGAAACTCTTGGTCAAAGAGTTTGCCAAAGTTAGATAAATTGCCATTACCGCACGCTTCGGCCAATTATTAAGACCCGAATGATGAGGCCGGCCTGTGTAAACCAAAACAAAATATTTTTCAAATTCTGAAAGATCCATATCTATGGCCGAACGCTTAGGGCCCAGTTCAGTGAGGTCAATGCGGTTTAAACCCCCAAAAAGAGCCGGAAAATAATCTTGGCACCCCGTAGGTGTTTGAATAACCCGGGCCTCTAAGTTCCCTGCTAATGTGACGATTTGCTCTGTTGTTAATTTTCGGCCTGTTAAAGTAGAAAAAGCACCACAGAGACTAATATTAAGACTTGAACTGGCGGCTATACCAGCACCAATGGGAGATTCAGATTGGGTGTGTAGTTCAAAACCGGTCTTGGGCTTCCAAAATTCTACATGAACTCTCAAAAGATGTAAATCATGGTCTTTACCCTCAGGCACCTCATGAATATTCTTGTAAACCTTTTCAACTTTCGTATCTTGGCTAGATAAAATAATTTTCTCGTCTTGCCTCGGGATCAAAGTAACTCGGGTATAAATATTAATGGCCAAATTAACTGTGACACAATTTTTATGAAAGACGTACAAAGGCCAGAGATCAAGGGTCCCCCCCGCAAGATCAATTCGTGTGGGACTCACCGCTTCAATTTTCACGGCTTCTTTTTTTCTGGTGCAGGGGAGCTCGATGCAGGAGTTTTGGTCTCAATCATGGTTTGTCCCGGGAACGAATCAACAAGACTCTTTTCAACTCCATAGACATCTTTAGATTTATTGGGCTGTACAAAATAACTCTTCTTAGATTTAGTACCCTCACCCCATCTCATGGTAAAAAGTGACTTACCCGATTTATCCATTAAAATCACCGAACCCTTGGGGGGATTTAGGCCTTGAGGTTTTTCACCATCCAAGAATTCCGAAACTTTTAATGTGGTCAATTTGTCGATAAAAGTAGTCACCTGAATCTGGCTCACCTGTTTTTGGGGATTAGGTTGGGCAAGATCCCAGTTTTCTCCTTTTTTTAATAAATCCACATCGACAAGTCCCGTTTTCAAAATAATTTCACCGATGTCGTCTTTATTAAATAAAAAAGCTGACCTCTTGTCTCGAAAGTCATCGGCCTTGTGAACAAATTGCTCAGAGCTTGATGCAAAGATCTGGTATACAGTTTTTGTAGAACCGATAGAAACATAAACATTGTTATCTTTTTTAGGACTAAACTTTAACGTCTCAAGAGATTTTGCGCCTTCACCTGCAAGTTGAATTATAATTTCAGGATCACTCAGTCCAAATTGTTTCATTTCACTGGCATCATCAGATTTCTCAGAGGCAAAATCATTAGCTCTTAAATTTTCAATTGCCGTTAAGAGACCTTGCACCGTTTCTGAATCTGATTTTTCTGAATCTGAACCTGCCATAAACCATTCTGACTTCTTTTTATCTAGAACTATTTTAAAGTCCCCATCTTTTTTATGATACTTCAACGAAATTTGTGAAATATCAGAACTTGTCTTTCTAAAAATCTTTTTATCCCTTAAATCTTTTAAGGACTTATCAACTTGATTTTTAAGGGCAGAGTTCCCGTACAAAACTTTTTTCTCAGCATCACGCTGCAAATAAATTTTACCTCGAATGGCTCCTTCACTGCCAAAACTCACCTTTTTTACAGACCCATCTTTTAATGTGAGGGCCATTGACATTTTGGGTTTGTCTAGTTCAAAGGGTTTTAAATCTGCGTCGCCTTCGGCCACCACCTCATCGTACTTCTCAGTTGTTGCTGAAGTTAAAAGTGAAGAAACACCGTAGTCATCGGCTAGATCATGGACTGGTTCTGTGATTTGCCATGCGCCTTTGTCGTCTTTTTCTAATTTAATTTTGCCCTTGGGATTTACAAGTTCAACGGCCTTGACCTTGTCTGATTCGGCATTAATAATTCTTTCATTGGCCTCTTTGGTAGCTTCGTCATTTTGGGCCTTTTTAATTTCTACCAAATAGATATAGGCCCCCAAGGCCAAAGCGAGGGCCGCAAATATCCACGTGGATTTAAACTTCATGCAGTCCGTCTCCTATACCAAATTGAACCGCCACTTACAAAGATGAGAAGAGGTGCAATAAAGACGAGGCCATAGAGGAGCAATGTTTTTTGAATGCTGGTAACTGTAATGGTAGTTCCTTCAGGCGTCTTTGGCCTTATGCTTACCAATTCTTTATCCTTAGCTAAAAAAGCCACAGAATTTAGGGCCAAATCATGATTCATGGCCGCATCAATAAGTTGGTTTGAAAGAAAATCACTATCCCCCGCTACAACGGCTTGAAATTCTTTAGGTGCAGGCTTGCCCGCTTCTTCTTTAAGTTTGCCAATAGCCGATGCAACGATGGTCAGTGGGCCTTGTTCGTCTTGCCCGGGAATTTGCCGAACCTGTTCGCCTTTTAATTCAGCTTTACTAAAACTTCGCGGAGAAGATCTGACTAAATCTTCAATAGTGATTCCGTCTGGTTTACCAGAGAGTGGTTTGAGCTGACTTGCTAGATAAAACACGGTCATGGCGTTAAAACCTTTAGTGATTTCACTGGTATTTGAATAGCTGGCCCCAATGGCCATGGCAGCGCTTTGCCCCATGAGTTGACCTAATTGGTCGATGATAAAGTTATTTTTAAATTCTATGCCAACCATTTGAGCTAGTTTAGTCACATTGGATTTTGTATCAGGGTCTAAAGCTAAAAATAATTTCCCGCCGTTGTAGAGATACTCTCTTACTGCAGCAATTTCTGGATCAAAATAGGGATGCTTGGGGCCCGCTATAACAAGAAGGGCCGCATCTTCGGGAACCTTTGTTTGCTCCGTAAAGCTTAAAGTTTTAATATCGTAACTCGAATCGGTCATGTACTTTTTAAAAGTACCCAGGCCATTGGGTTCAGAAACTTCGATGTCATGCTCCCCGTGGCCTTTGACCACATAGACGATCTTATTTTTATCTCGTGTGATTTTAATAAGCGCATTTGTAAAACCTTGTTCTGTGAGATCTTCAACACGAGCTTTTCTTGTTTTGTATTCGATCATCACAGTGCCAAAAGAAGTGACCTCGTAAGTTTTAGCGATGTCGGGTCGTTTCACAGGATTAAATGAAGTAAATTTCACATGAGTCGTCTGTGCGGCGTAAAGATCAGTAAGGCTTTTAAATCGATCCCCCTCACCACCTGAGACCATTTGGTTATCATTAAAAAACCCACGCACTTGAACATCGTCGTCGAGATTTTTTAAAATCTTAGTTGTTTGCTCAGAGATAGAGTGGAGTTTTTCTTTTGTAAAATCAAATTTTTTCACATGACGGTAACTAATAAAATTTACTCCTACTAAAATGCCCGTGACAATAAGGACCAGTGCACCGAGATTGAGCCCATGCTTTGTTGTCCTTTGGCCCGCCAATTCTGTGAAAAACTTTATGTCTTTAAAGATGGCCGCCAAAATACAAGCAACCCCTAGGCCCAAAATAACCCAGACAATGGGCATGAGGTTTCCACCTAGCGCTCGCATGGCAATGAACCAACAAATTAGAAAGATAAAACCCAAAAATAAAAGGACTCGGCTTAATCGACTCATAATCTACCTCCACCTTGCGCTTTCAAGAACTCGTTGACTTAAAAAGCAAAAGAAAAATGCCATGCTCACGTAATAAATGACTCCACTGGTGTCTATAATGCCTTTGGTGAAATCAGCATAATGCCCAACGATAGATAGGTAATTAAATACAGTTTGACCCATGGCACTCTCCATACTCGCCCCTGCCCAACCAATGACCCAAAAAAACATTTCAATAACAAAAGCGACTATGAAAGCGATGATGGCACTTTCAGTTAAACTAGACGCGAAAATCCCAATGGCCACATACACACTGGTGAGTAATCCTAAACCCAAGAAAGTTGTCAAAATGGGCCCTTTATCAAAGTGCCCAAAAAACGAAGTGACTATTGGGTAAAGCGCAAGAGTACCGATGATGGTCCAAACAATTCCAAGTCCTGCTATAAATTTTCCTGCGACAATTTGCCCTGCTGTCAAAGGAGAGGTCATAAGTAAGTCTAAGGTGCGATTTTTTCTTTCTTCGGCAAAAAGTCGCATCGTCAGAGCTGGGATCATTATAAGTAAAATGACATTGACGTTACTAAAGTGGGGCGCAAAAACATATTCATTAAGACTAAAACTCTGATGGTTGCCCTGGGCCATCATCTGATATTGGTTATTGGCAAAATAGACAAAGACGTTAAAAAACATCCAACTCATGAGCATCATAAATAGGCCTGCGGCCACATAGGCGACAAGGCCCGTGAAGTAAGATTTAAAGTCTCGATTGGCAATGTAAAGTATTTTTGTCATAGGGTTGCTCCTTGCTGAGCGACATCGGTAGTCGTTAGTTTCAAGAAAATATCTTCTAAGCTGACATCTATTGAACGAAACTCCATAAGGCCTGCTCCTGATTTTACAATGGCCTCAGCCAGCATTTCGTTAGAGTCATCGTTTTTGTCTAACTCTACTTCATAAGAATTTCCTGCTGTCCCTGGACGAATTCCTTTTACACCCACTATTTTTTTAACTTGAGCTTCAAAATCACCTGTGCGCCTGATTTTCACATAAAATCTTCTCGTAGAAGTCATGCGTTTACTAAGACCTTCAAAAGTATCTTCGGCAGCAATTTCACCTTTATTGATAATAATAATTCTTTGGCAAGTGGCGGTCACTTCGGGCAAAACATGGGTGGACAAAACAACGGTGTGATCACCAGATAATTCTTTAATGAGATTTCTGATTTCAATAACCTGTTTTGGATCAAGGCCAACTGTGGGCTCGTCTAAAATCAAAACATCAGGATTATGCACAAGAGCTTGAGCCACACCGACTCGTTGACGAAACCCTTTTGATAGATTGCCAATAAGGCGCTTTTGAACTTGCCCCAGATTTGCTTTTTCAATGGCGCGCGCTACACCCGGTTCAATTTGGGAACTGGGCAAACCCTTAATTTGGGCAACATAGCGCAAATAATCTTTAACCAACATATCAGAATAAAGAGGTGGAGTTTCAGGCAAGTAGCCAATTCTTTTTTTAACTTCAATGGGATTTTCAAAAACATCAAAGCCAGCGATTTTAACTGAACCTGAAGTTGGCGCCATAAAACCTGTTATGATTTTCATGGTGGTCGTTTTGCCAGCACCGTTGGGGCCAAGAAACCCAATAATTTCACCTTTTTTTACTGAAAAGTTCAGATTGTGTATGGCGTTGATTGACCCGTACCGTTTGGTCAGATTTGATATCTCAATCATAGGCACCCTCTCTCAAAAGATGATTTTCTGAATCAATCTAGGTAAGGGCCAAGCGAGAGTCAAGTACTCAACTCACCTCAAATTCGACGGTTTTATACACAACGCGTCTTACTTTTTCGCGCTCCACGTTAACGCGACCAGGCATGGCGCCCTTGGGCTTTTTCACAAACTTTCGAGGGACCACGATAAAGTCTAATTTCTGCCCTTGAACAAACGGATTTTTCTTCGCCTGGCTCAGTTTAGCAACAATGCAGCATGCTTTCTCAAGGATTTCAAAGGGAGGTTCTTTTTTCTTTGGGCCTTTTAGAATTCCATGGGCTCCTGCGTAGTCCCGCAGGTGAATCCAAAGATCTTCAGGTGCCGCCATTTTTATGAGTTCGTCGTTTTGGCTGGCGTTTCGGCCCACCCAAAGTTCCCAATGGGGATCAAGCTGAGTTCTTGTACCGGGGAAAGCTTTGATCCTCTGAGTCTTCGGTACATTTACCGGTTCATCCCCCTTTAACTCTTTAACTCTTTCTATTTTTTTAAGAATTTCATTTCGTCTTTGCCGTGAAGACAGTAATCCCGTTTTAAGTTTTTTGATCTTATCGAATATGGAATTGTACTGGGTTCCATCTAATTTTTCAGTTTGACCCATTTCAAGGGCTTTGGTTTTTAATTCTGCTATGAGGTTTAATGTCTCTTTCTCCTTTTCTATCTGAGCTTTGTCAAAATTCTCCAAAGCTTTTTCAAATTTAGAGACTTTTGGTTCGGTGATTTCTGGCTTTGGTGGCTTTTCAGCAAACCTGTTTTGAAATTGAATATCATTGAGGGCCCACGAATTGACTGACTCGGGCTCGACAAAGACAACGTTTTCGTCTTCCTGAATTTTCGTAACATCTTTTGCTCTTCTGGGTGAGACTACGGATTTTCCTTCTGCTGTTAGAGAAAGTTCTTGCCCATGAGGAAAACACTTGAATTGGAGGATTTGATTTTCTACGCCATTGGAGAATTCAATGCGCAAGGTTCGATTAGGTTTTTGAGCCACTTCAATTTTTTGAAGCCTTGAACCAACACAATGAGCGCGCAAAAAATTACTCACTGGAGTCGGTTTGTTTTTTAACTTAATTTTTGTCGAATCCGTTGACAGGAAAAAGGGCTGACTAGGTGTGAGATCTACGACCAGGATTTTTGTGATTCCCGGCATTCGAAAAAAAAGTGCATGACGAGTCAAATTCCAACTTGATGCCTCTTGGAGTGAAGTTCCTTTTAACTGTTGAAGTTCTTCACAGAGTTCGTAAATGTCGCCATACGCCAAAATTCCCATGCACTTAAGTGAATAATATTATTAAGAAAAAATCTATTAGTAACCGATTATTTCAATAGGAAGGGGTATAATTTTTTTGAAAAAGCAACACCTGAGAGACCCACTTTTTGAAATCCTTGAGCGCCATATTTTTCGTGCCGCTAATGAACTAGAGAAATCAGGCCAAATGGTTCAAGACGTCATAAATGAGTACCTTCAGTTCTTGAGTTCTCAGGGTGTCCATATTCCGGGACCTGTTAAAGGCATTTTTATTGAAGATCTAAGAGAAGAAATTAAGGAATTAACACTTAAAAGGACCGTGGGAGTTTTTGTCGATTGCCCACCACCAGTTCTTAAGAATCACCGTTTAAAACCCCAATAGAAAAGTTATTCCGGGCATCTACCCAAGAATCCGAGCGACATCGGATTCATTACTGCTTCTACGACAAGATACGTTCAACTTCAATTTCACGCAACGTTCTTGAGTAGAAGCCCAGAGTGTAACCTTTGAGCTTCCAAGCTCGACTAGGTCTTATTCAAAATCTATGCTGAGCCTTAGTTGCTTATTGTGGAATTGGCAGATTTTTAGGACCAAAAACTGTCATTCAAAGACGAATTTTGTGGAGGCAAAAAAATGCCGGTTCCCTTGTGAGAACCGGCTAAGAGGAGAGAGAAGGATCTTTCGCCATCCATAGCGAAACTTTAAATACTTAGTTAATCAACCGCCTACTGGTGCACGAGGGGCTGGGGCTTGTGCAGGTGCTGCTGGTTTTGGTGCAGGAGCTACGGTTGTTTTGGGAGCCGGCGCGGGGGCCGCTGCTGTTGCTGGTGCGGACGCAGCTTTTGCGGGGGCTGCCGCAGGTGCCGGAGCTTCAACTTTTGCAGTAGGTGTAATCCCTTGCTCTTCATCATCGAAATCGGGATCAGTTGCTGTAGTGACTACGGGGCCTGGCACCTCTGGTGCCGCCGGAGCTGCTGGTGCTGAAGCTTCAGGAGCTTTCCCTGAAGGAACCACAACAGGAACTTTCACATTGGGAATTTGGCCTTTTTGATTCTTATCAGTAACCAACTTAGAAGCTCCAATTTTATTTAGATCAAGACTGAGGTTGCCAATGTCATCGGGTGAAATTTTGACGTCCATTTGAACCGTACTATCTAGCTCTTTTTCAGTCGATGCTGACAAGTAAATGGAAAAACCAGATTCGGTTGCAATAAATTTAGCGTCTGGAGCTAACGATTTTGACTTCTTAAGATCAAAAACTTTACCGTCTTTGTCTGACACTACACCGTCAATGATGGTTGTTGAAGTCAAGGTGGTCCTGACATTGCTATCGGTAGCTTTGCAATCAGATGTCGTACCAATAGTCGTACTATTAGAAGTTGCTCTAACAGATGAAATACAAACAATTGATGTGGACACTATTTTAGATACTGTTCTAGAGGTGTCATTTGAGAGCCCCTTTGCCATTAAAAGGTTTTGAAATTTGGAAACTGCATGAGTTTTGCCATCAGTTAAAGTGATAAGAGCCACCATCGCTGCACCCCAAACGCCATCTTGCTTTGGAACGGTTAACGAAACTGGCAAGTCGGCTTTGAGATCAATTCGACCTTGGAGTTCTGTTCCATTTATATTGATAGTGTTCAAGATGATGTGGGTACAAGCTAGTAAACCTTTAGAAACATCAGCTTTTACATCGGCACAAGTAAAATCCCCTGCAAAGTCACCGGCAATTTTACCAACGGCTTTTCCTTTGTTAGCCTTATCATCGTAAGCCAGGGTTACTGATCTTTCTGTAGCCACATTTTTCAGAGTCCAAGTCAAAATAAGCACTCGGTGGGTCATATCGGGCTGAACGATAACGTTATCTAACCCAACACTTAAATCTCTATCATTAGTTACAGTTGGAGGTGGCACTGATCCATCAGGAAGCGGTTTTGGCTCAGGAACTGTGGTTTGAGGACCAACTCCCCCGTTGCCTTTTGCTTGGCTCACCGGATTTGGAGATCGACGCTGAGGCTGGCAACCAGCTACAAACACCAATATCATCAAAACAGAAAAACTAGTTACAAGAACTTTGTTCATTTTATCTCTCCTATGGTCCTATCAAAGTGGACGCCAAGCCCTTATGAGCAAAGGCCACGCCAAACCTAAAACCCATAGAACTCATTTAAAATGACCTAATATGGATTTAAGGCCTAGGGCGCGAAAAACCGTCGACACTGAGCCGTTAACAGTCACTTTTTTTAGAGAAATTTCACGATTGATAAAACTTAATGCAGGAAAATTATTTGCACTCCACAGTCACGGTAGTAACCGTTCGAAAAGCCCCACGATCGCATTCCTATGGCATATTTCGTGCTTTAGATCCACTCGTATGAAATTTTGGAGAAAATCAAATCAAAGTATTCTATCAATTAAGCTCATATTTTTATCTTCCATTTTATTGATGGGACTTCGGGCAGAAGCCGCGACTTGTCTGACTCTACTTAAATTCGAAGCTGGATTTAAACTTGTGTTTGAAACACATGGTTGGGATTATGGGTTGGAGTATAGAAAATGGAATACCCTCATTAAAGAATTACTCGAGAGTCAAGAAATTCCAAATTTGGATTTGCCTAAAATATTAAAGGTCTCTGACGGGATATTAGGTTTTGCTCTGGAAAATGCAATGCAGCACGGCTCCCAATACAGCAACGAGCAATACCCGCGCTATGATAGAGGGCCCAAGAGGATAATTGTAACTTTAAGTGGTCAAAGAGATGAATCAGATATTTACTTGAGTGTGTCCAATCCACAAATGAAACCATTCCCAGAAGCATTACAAAAAGAGGTTTTTGCACCTTCTATCTTAGGTATACATATACCTGACGAGCAGCGCTGCGGATATCAGTGCAATGGATGGGCCCATAACATCATGATTGGTTATTTACATGACCTGCCGAAAGGCTCAAGTCTAAAATGGGCAGCAGATGGAACCAATGTTACTTTCACACTTAAAATTCATATTCAATAGCGCGATGGTTCTTGTCTACAACATCGTTCGTAATTGGCTGAAGAGGTGGGGCTCAGTCACAAAAGTAAGGCAAATCGAGACAAAGTTTATCGTGACTAGCCTTCCTAGAATATCCGGTTTTGCCAGCATTAAGGCGCGAACGTAATGTTTAAACCATTTGATTTCGAGTCGTGAATGTACACAATAAATTTTTTGAGCTTATGAAGGGCCCGGTCCTTTCTAAACATTGACACATATGTGTCACAATGATGAAAAACGAATTGGTCCATAAGGGATTCTTGGATAGAAAAAAGCTAGAATCTGTCCGATGGGTTTTCCATCCCTACCATTTTACATCTATGCACCCCGCCCGTCTTTCGTAGTAGGTCCAGGGCGCTAGCGTATTCTTTCGCCTTATTGGCCTAATTCTTGTACGTGGATAGTTCAGACAATTATGTGACCATTTGGAGGAATTTTCATGGCAAACTTATTTTCAGTTGTACTCATTTTTGTTACACAGGCCGCTCTAGCCCAGAATAATGAATCAGGCAAAGGTCTTACAATTCCGCGAAAAATAGTCTGCTCCGTGCTTGACGAAGGCACTATGGCTAAAAATGGGCAGGTAACGATCCTTAGTGATTTTGGAGCTGATCCGTTAGTAATTGTGAAGTCCTCGACTGAACCGCTTCTAAATTTTAGAATAGGAAGAGGTTTTGCCGCTGGCGAATTCCATAAACAAGGTTCTGATCTGATATGTGAAAATAAGATTTCTAAAGACAAGTCCCCTTTGTATTTCGAATATTCATGCAGATACGTGAATACCACCTTCTCCCTTGCGAAGAGTCGATTTGTTTATTCAACGTCAGGCGCCTATTTCCGTGAAGTATGTAGGGATGTAATGCCGGCAGGTATGGGTGGAAACATCTGTTGGAAACTGGCAGACTGCAAATAATCCTGTTTCAAAACCACTTACTTTAAGCTCATCCCCACAGCAAGATAGCTAGGACTTTCAGACTTTGCCCTTTTTGCTTTTCACCAACTGTTAATCGGTTTTTCGTTACTTTTCATGGCGAAATTTCTATGTTCGTCATCGTCATTTAAGTATTTATCCATTTGGTCCATTCCTAATGCTTCTATGGCTTCTCTTTGATTGCATGATCGACATAATAGCCTAAGATTATTGGCGTTGTCTCCTCCTCCTAAAGACTTCGGAATTCGATGGTCCAATTCGATGGCGTATGCTGAGCCACATAGCTGGCACTTCCTTTTGTCTCTAGTCCAAACGTCTTTTTTCACTTGGGCTTTGGATTTTGGGTGTTTAGGTGCAGGTGCATTTCGTCCCTGCGCTGGCGCGGGTAAACTCTTGTCCCACTTCTCAAGTCCCAGGTCACAGAGTTGGTCAATGAGTTCAGAAAGCTGGAGATTTGGATTTTTATGAGCCAAGATGCCCTTTAGTTTTTGGATCTTCTTAATAAGCGTCTCTTTTGCGGTGAATTTGATTTCGACATCTTCATTAGAAATGGCTCTGATTTTTTCAAAAGGTACAACTACCGTCGTAATTTGCGAAACTATTTTTTCGGCCTCTCGTTTTGATGTCGTCTCAAGTTTTTGCAAGAGGTCAACTTTGTCTTGTCTAGAAAAGGTCTTTTGACCGGATCTCTCTTCTCTTTTAAATAAAGACTGTGCCATACCAAGATGGGTCAGAGTTAAAGTGCCATCTTCAAGTTTTTCTTCAATCTGAGGTATTTCTTTGACCAGACGCATCGCTTGAATCCTGCGGTAAGCTTGATCTTCACTGTATTTTAAAACTTTGGTGGCATACTCAAATAGCGACCCATACTTGCTATAGAGTCTTCGTCTTTCTATCTCACGAAGATGTTGGAGTACTTGAGATAGGATTTCTCGCTCTTGATGAACGAGCTTTTGAGTCTCGTTCAAAAGAGTTTCATCAGACATTTGTTTTAAGTTATACATTATAGCCTTACCTCCTGCTGAAAAAGTTCGAAAAACAAAAAAAGTTTCAACATCTTCGCATCATCACAACGCCATGACATTATCACCGGTTCTAAAATTCAATTTTTCGACTGGCTCAATTTTCAAAGTGGGATTGAAGAGGATAGGATTTAAAAATCACCAATGGCGCACCTTCAAATCATAATCAAAAAAATGGCAAAACAAAGTAAAACCACACGATCGTCTCGCGTAAGGCAAATTAGGAATTAGAAATACAGGTCAAGGATTATTTTTTATTCTAGTCTTTTTCTGATCTTTTTTAAAAAAAGTAGATCAACTGCTTTACCAACAGTTTCATTTTAAAACCGTTAAAAAGAACTTTAGACGAAGACATTAAAAACAAATTTATATTTTGACTATTTGCTTCCTAGCGAAATCCTCATGATTCTTGGTTGGGCGGCTGGCCGGGACCTCCTGAAAGGTCCCGCGGCCGCCGCCCCCAAAACTGAATTCGGTCTGATTTCACCTAGGGCAAGATCGGAACTGTCGACTCACAGGGTGGTAGCCATCAATCGCCTGTAAAATTGAGCTTAGGATAAGCACCGGTCATTTCATTTAGGGCACCAACGGCCGTCGTAATGGAAAATAATTACGAGAAGTAAACTCGGGAGTTATATTTATTACCTACCACTGTTCAGTTTATCGGCACTGAAATATCCACCAAATCCAATTGACTAAGGATTAATACTGGCATCATTCCTGCTCTATCCAGATTCTTATTCGGTTCTATTTGAGGTTTGAGGCGGTGGGTGTCTCCCAAAAAAATAGGGCGTTACTAATAAAAAGAGAGGCATTTTTATGAAAAAAACTATTGGCCTGGTGGCTTTGCTTGTTGGCTTTTCAACAGTTGCGAGTGCAGCTACTCGTGGGTATTTGTATACAGACCGAAGAGGCGAGTTGTATTTCGATGGTCTGAATGACGCTGGCGAAAAGGGAAGTGGATTTCAAATCAAGTTTGCGCTGCAAATGGGATCTATTACTCAAGCACAGTATAGCGTAATGAACACTTGTATGCAGAAAAAGACGACTCATGCAATCCAAGTCGTCGAAAGCGTAAGTGCGATTCCTGTACCTAGCGATATCCCCGGAAGAAACACGAGTTTCCATAAAGCAACTTATGGCATTGCTTGTATTCGTGCCCCAGGCTTCTTGCAGGTTTGGCGACAAAAAATGTGGGCCCAATAAAAATTTTTGATAAAGGGTGACAATTTATCACTCTTTGGTTCGACCTGCTTCTACTCAGAAATGAAGTAATTAAACCACTTCTCCTTGACCTACAGATTAAAGTGACTTTCTTGGGCTTTTAAACTGTCTAAGAATTTGTCGAAAAAATAGTGGTTTCAATCTCTTGTGCGATTTTACAATAGAAAATTAAAGCACAACACTTGCAACTGATTTCTAGGTCACATTCCTGGAGAGTTTAAAGTGAAATGTGCTGCCTTTGTCTTATTGATGTTTTTCCCTGTCTTGGGCTTTGCACTAGACGTTGTGTATGACATCAATGTCGATTATCAAACGATGAACTTCACTGGCAAGAACGTCAAAGGTATTACTTTAAGCAACGCTGGCGAAAGTGGGGAAATTCCGGGACCAACTTTAGAGTTCACTGAAGGCGACAACGCCGTCATAACAATTCATAATAATTTGAATGAGGAGACCTCTATCCATTGGCATGGATTGCTTGTTCCCAATGACCAGGACGGTGTTCCACATATTACAAATAAACCAATTAAAGGTCACAGCTCTTACACTTATCGTTTTCCAATAAAGCAAAATGGAACGTACTGGTACCATTCCCATACAAGTCTTCAAGAACAAAAAGGTGTTTACGGACCCATTGTTATTCATGCGAAAAATGAAGTTAAGTATGATTACGACCAAGTCGTGCTATTTTCGGATTGGACCAATGAAAATCCAAACGAAGTTATGCGGGACTTGAAAACTGATCCTGAGTATCAGCAACAATGTAAAGACACCCAACGTACTTGGTCTAAAGACTTAAGAGAGCACACTGTTAATGCTCGTTTAAAATCTGAATGGAATCGCATGGGCCCTATGGATGTTGCTGACGTTTGCTATTCAGGTAATGGCGCCTTTTTAATAAACGGTCGTCGCCAATCAAAATTTGAAAGTATTCTACCTGGGCAAACGGCTAGGCTTCGTTTTATTAACGCTGCTACATCAACTTACTTTCACGTCGCATTTGGTAAACAGCCGATTCAAGTTATCTCTGCCGACGGGAAAGACGTTGTTCCAGTAGCCGTGAATGGCTTCAAAATAGGAAGCGCGGAGACCTATGATGTTCTTGTCACAATGCCAAAAGATATTTCTGTTGAGTTGAGGGCCACGAGTAATGACGTAACTGGTCACACATCTGTATTCTTCGGTACGGGCCCCATGGAAAAAGCCCCGGATGTGCCAAAGCCTCCCCCCTACATGGACATGAGCGGCGGAAGTGGGAGCCACAATTGTAAGCCTAATGAACATTGGGATGACAAAATGAAGATGTGTATGCCAAACAATACAAATCTTCAGGCAACAAATTACTCCCAAATACTGAAAATGGATGATGATTGCACTCCGGGTGAACCTGGCTGCGGAGACGACTTAGTTCCATTAAATTATGGAATGCTCAAATCGGTTGGAGCAACAACTCTTGATCCTCGTCCTACAAAGGAAATCGAACTTGATCTCGACGGAAACATGAGGACGTATGTTTGGTCATTTAATAAGAAAGTTTTCGGCGATTCAGAAGAAATAATAATTCAAAAAGGCTCAAATGTTAGAATTAAGTTTGTCAACAAAACTATGATGGCACACCCAATCCATATTCACGGGCACTTTTTTAGACTGTTAAATGGACAAGAGGATTTTAGCCCGTTGAAACATACGGTCGATATTGCACCGATGCAAAGTACTATGATTGAATTTTACGCCAATATCGCAGGAAAATGGCTCATGCACTGTCATATCGGGCCTCATATGATAGCAGGAATGGATTTGGTTTTTAACATTCAAAGTTCAGGATCAAGCCAGACTATAGTAACTAATGTGATAACATCTTTACCCGACTCCCCGAGTAAGACGATGTCTGATATGTCGGGTAAGCAATGGTTTTTGGCCGGCAAAGTCGGCGCTACAAATTATAGGTCGGAAGCTGAGTTTAAGGCCATTGAAAAGGACTGGGAATTAATGCTTAGGGCCGAGTACGAACCAAGTGACAGTAAAACTCGCATTCGCAGCGAAGTGACTCAGAACACGAGCCTCAATACGGGAATTTATGCGGGTGCAGAAGTCGATACCAAAAAAGACCATCTAAACCCCGGAGCGCGAAAAACAATTACAACGGGAGAGATTGGAATCAAATACCGAACCCCAGGCATGATCAATATTACCGCTGGTGTTACAACCGATGGCAAACTTTCTTTTTCTGCGGAGAAAGAATTGGCTCTTTTTAAGAAAACCTCCGTCAATCTCATGTTTGAAAGAAAATATGGTATTACAGAGTGGCACGCTTTTGTTGAAAGGCGAATAAAAAAACGCTGGCTATTAAGAGGCGGTCCCTCAGAGCGCGGCGGTTTTGAAGGCGGAATACAATTTAGGCCCTGATTTCAGTGATTTTATTTTCTAATAGACTTCACCAGCTCCATTATTTCGTTGAGTTTGGAATCAATTTCTTTTTTAGATCCCTTTCGTGCCGCTGTCACGACACAGGTCTCCACATGTCTTCTCATGATTTCATCTTCAACAGTAACTAAAGCAGCATGAACAGACTTAAATTGCTGGAGAATACTAATACAGTATTTTTCGCTCTGGACCATCTTTTGAAGGCCACGAATTTGTCCCTCAATGCGCTTAAGTCTATTGATCTGTGCGTGATGAGTTGCGTATTGTACTTTATTTTTAGTCAAGCAAAGACTCCTTAAAGATAATAGTGAAACAAAAGCCAAGCGTAGTCGGTATAATTATTAGGAAAACTTGCCACTACATTTTGTCTTTCCCAGACACCTTGAATTTCAAAATGGGGCCGTGGAAAATACTGTATTCCTAAACCATAAATTCTCTGAATTGTCCCAGAATTGTTGAAGTCGAGCTGAAAAAATTCTTGAGTTATAAATGCATGGAGACCTTGAACAATTTCGTAGTCAAGTTTTTGGTATTCAGCGAGCCCGGTTTGCGAACCTGAACTGGCATCAGAAGGCTGGTATTTTTGAAAATCAACTTCTGATAAAAGAAACAAATGAGGCGTGACACCTAAAATTCCCCAAGGACCTAACAGATGCCTCTGATTTGAGTTTATTGTTCCGTAATAATAACTGGCACCTAATTTAAAGCGGTCAAAAAAGGCGTAACTTCCCGTAAAGGCCCCACCCGTTTCACGATTTAAAGTTTGGGCATCGGGCCTTCCGAAAATTCCCGTTACGTAAAAATTAAATTCATCACCTAGAAAAGCCGCTTCAATATTATAGGTCTCTCCATTTTCATCCCATCCGAGACCTCGTTTGATGGCTGGGATATGGTCAGGCAAGTTGACGCCATAAGCTGGGAAGAAACGGCCCCCTCGAAATGAAAGTGAATCGCTGGGTTTGTAATTCACGTAGTGGCGACGGCTAAAAAAACCTCCGGTCGGCAGAGGACTTTCCTGAGGACCAAAGGTCGCATCGGCAGTAACTTTTTTATATGAGACAGCTGCTTCAAGGTCAGCCTGCATAGGAATGTACTTGGCTTGCCTAACCGACGGATTATCAGCATAGAGCTGAAGGATTCTAAGATCACCACCAGCTAAGAGCCACTCTGGTAACGTGACAGTTCCATAGACGAACTGTTCTTCTCCCTCCTTACCAAATTGACTTAAGATTTCTTTGGAGAGTTGTCTTCCATACGGAGTAAGTGTCCCGCCACCCGTGGGGCTTACGTGACAAGAAATACAGTTCACATAGCCATGACGAACCATCTCGGGAAAGCAAAACGCAGACGCCGTGAAAAGAAGTGCTATAATAACTAAGTAAATAATTAAAGCGACTTTTTTAAAATTCATTTAACGGCAATGATAGTGGGAGCCTTAACGGTAACGGAAACCTTAACGTCTTTTGCCATAGAAACACCCGCGAAACTCGGTATCGCGATATTGAAGTCGCTCACGGCAAAGTCAAAATTTGCGCTAAGACTCACTTGGCCAGCTTTACATTCGATTTTTGACCGACCTATTATTAGCTTTTCCACGCCGTGAAGTTTAAGCACCCCTTCAAACGATGCTTGTGAAATTGAACAATTCTCCAAGGTAAAATCTTTGGGCAAATCAACCTTATTAAGAGTTAGTGTTGCCCTTGGGAATTTATCGGTTTCAAGGTATTTCTTTTTCATGTGTTCGTTTCTCATCTTGATTCCAGTATCAAGGGATTCCAGGTCAAACGTGATATTACCAGAGACCACAAGGCCATCAATCGATAACGTTCCACGCGGAACGGCGCCCTTTCCGTGAATTTTTATAGCCCCTGGTCTTCCAATGGCCTCGAATTCAGTAGCGCCGCTCCCATGGTCAATATCAAAAATATGTTGGCCTTTATCAGCTTTCGCATCGGCGAATAAAGTTAAAGAAGCCAGTAAGCCAATAGCAATACTTAAAGCCAAGTTTATTCGAAACATCACTTCACCATTCTAGAATGTTATTGCTTATCGCACATCATCATGTCGTTGCCGCCCATATTCACCATAAAACAGAGGTAATTGATGGTCGCGTTATTGCTCAGATAAACTTTTACCTGAATTTTATCTGCGACCGGCCAGCCCTTTACTCCTGTAAATTGTTTCATTGAACCGGCTTCTTCTTTTTCAAATTTCTCTGCGGCTGCAGAAATCGAATCCGCAGTCATCGAGAATGGATTACCATGGGCAAATGCCGTCGCAGAAATGGTTAAGAGCACGAATGTTAGCGCTAATTTTTTCATTTGGTTTCTCTCCTTTTTATTAAATTTAATCGCATAATTTAATTCCCGGTTCGCTTGGGAAGGCTTGCCCGTCACATGGTTCTAAATTAACACATCCAGGTTCACCCGGCTCACATCCTGGTTCTCCAGGCGTTGGTGAAGGTGAAAGCCCAGGCTGATCTTCAAATTGCTTGCTTCCGTTTTTAATCCAGCTATAAACAGCATCAACTACATGTTTAGGAAGGGGCTTTGAGTCTTTAGGCATGCTGCCATCTCTAAGAACTTTATAAAGACTACTCGCCTCTGGATTTCCGGGAACTATTAACGGCGGAAAAATGGCGTTGCTCATCATGTGTTCATATGAGGAACACAAAACACCATGTGGAGCGTTCGGTCCTGAATGACATGAGGCACACTTTGGAGTAAAAACTTTTGCTTGAAGCGAGGTAAACGTAGGTTGTACGGAATAGGCATCAGACCCGTCCTGATTTTTATATTCTTTATATGTGCAACTCGTAAGTCCTGTGATCGACAGGACCAAAACAATAGACGCAAGTTGGTTCATTTCTCGCCCCACGCTACGTTGCAAACCTAGTACGCTATTAGGCTTTTGTCAATTTTTGCCAGATACCCCCTAGGAGTATTAGTGCCATAAAATCAATGCCATGAGCGATGGCTCTATAGGGCTCACTCATGTCAAAGATTTAGACGACATAGATTCAGAATAACCCCACAAACTCACTTAGATTTTTGGCCTTCCCATTGCATTTCACCAGAGCATGAAGTTGTTGATTCATGTGAATTCTAAACTGAATCTAGGAATGATCTTTGCTCTCATTTCAGTTGGAGGTTGCCAGAGTCAAGACCTGGCCAGCAAATTGGTGGCAGCTATCAATTCCACTTCCCAAAATAATCATTCTGACGATATTCCTGGTTCGGGTACGGGTTCACATCCAATAGCCACACTTCGTCTTGCACCTCATATTGAATTTCCTAATAATCGAGATTGTAACAACCCCCTATTTTGGGATGGCGGCACTCTTCATGTTTTTAATTCAGTGAGTGGAGAAGTTTCAAAAGCCTCGGGTCCAAATGTTTCAGAACTCACAAGTGATGGAGCTTCCCCATTTTCTAATGGTCCCGGTGGATGGATGGAATCGGTCATTAAAGCTGATGATGGAATTCTCTACGGCTGGTACCATCAAGAACCTTTTGTGGGATGCAACTTACAACGGGCACCTCTTATTGGTGCGGCCATGTCTTTTGATAACGGAAGCACATGGCGAGATCTTGGAATCATCATTCGACCCCGATCAGGGACTACTGATTGCAGTACCCAAAACCCATCAACAGCAGGAGGAAACGGCGATTTTTCAGTTTTATTAGATGGGAATAATGAAAATCTATATTTCTACTTTTCAAATTACGCAGGCGATATTTCAGAACAAGGAATTTCAGTGGCCCGCATGAATTGGAGTGCCCGTAAAAATCCAGTAGGAAAAATTCAAAAATGGCACAATGGATCTTGGGGTGAACCCGGACTTGAAGGTCTTGTCACTCCACTTTTCAATGACGCCCTGAAATTTGATTGGATGAAAACTGAGAATAATGGGTATTGGGGCCCATCCATTCATTGGAATAACTATCTTAATCAATACATTATTCTCATGAACAGATCCCGAGGAGCTAACTACTTAACCGAGGGTCTCTATGCTACCTATTCTAAGGATCTCTCAGATCCCAACTCATGGACCGTACCTGATAAAATTCAAATGAAAAATGGTTTTTACGATTGGTACCCCCAAGTTGTTGGCGATTCAAGTATTCAGGGCACTGATAAACTCGCAGGTCAGACTTCAAGATTTTTCGTCAGTGGCCGATCTGATTACGAAATTACTTTTTCTTACCCAGATCAAATGAATGGACCTTTTTTCGGAAACCCTTCTTTTATTCCAGGTTCCATTGAAGCAGAAAATTTTGACACAGGTACAGAAGGTGTAGCCTTTCACGAAAAATCTCAAGAAAACCAAGGTGGGGAGTTTCGTGCAACACCTGTTGATATTGGGAGAAGTACCGAGGGCGGATATGCCGTCGGTGGAATCGATGATGGCGAGTGGCTCAAATACACCGTCAACATCACTGCTAGTGGGACCTACGCCCTTTGGGCTCGAGTGGCCACGCCCAACTTAAACTCAAGGTTTCATATGGAGATCGATGGAATTAACGTTTCAGGAACCATTACAGTTCCCAACACAGGCGAATGGCAATCCTGGCAAACCGTTGCAAGTAGAACATTTAATCTAACTAGTGGAACCCACGCTCTAAAAATTGTTTTTGATGGGGGTGGTTTCAATCTAGACAATTTTAAAATTATTGCGCATTGGGGAGTCACACCGCCAGATAATGCTCCAAGTTTTTTTGGGAATACCCAACCCCAACTGCCCGGCCGCATTGAAGCCGAAAATTTTGATGGAGGAGGAGAAGGATTTGCCTACCACGATGTCTCACCCACAAATCTCACAGGTATTTATCGACAGACCGATGTGGACATCGGTGATTGCAGCGAAGGTGGCTATAACGTGGGCTGGGCTGAGTCTGGTGAATGGCTCAACTATTCTGCTAAAGTTACCGCAGTTGGAAGTTACACTATCAGCGCACGGGTTGCGACCATTGGCAACACAAGTAAATTTCATGTTGAAGTTGATGGTAAAAATGTGACCGGTACCATTAACGTGCCAAACACCGGGGATTGGCAACAATGGCACACAGTCACAAGCAAATCATTTAGTTTATCTGAAGGGGAACACACCTTCAGATTCGTCTTCGACTCCGGTGGATTTAATTTTAATTACTTTGATTTAGTGCAATAGCCTTTTTAACCGCCGCTTCAACATTAAGAATTCCCCCGGTCAGGATCTTGCTTTTAAGTTTTTGGCTTTGAGTCACGGTCGATAACAAAATGTCTTTAACTTGTCGCCAATTCAATTTTGGATTGGCTGCGTAGATAAGACCGACGGCACCCGTTACATGGGGAGCCGCCATAGAAGTTCCATCTAAATAATAATACCAATCTCTATGAGCTGACGAATACATGGGGTTAAACGTGCTAAATATTCTTTCACCTGGGGCTGCAAGATCAACTGATTTTAAACCGTAACAAGAAAAGTAAGACAGGGTTTGATCAAAACCTGATATAGACGCAACAGAAATGACGTTTTCATTTTCATATGAAGCTGGGTAGGCCGGAATCTTGTCGTTATCTGTACCGTCATTACCCGCAGCTGCCACGAAGAGCATTCCCCGCTCTTTTGCGTAATCAAGTGCATCCACAAAGGCTTGGCTGTAATCATCTCCACCCCAACTGGCATTTAAAGCTTTGGCTCCATTTTGGGCAGCATAAATAATTGTACGAATTCCATTTTCACTCGTCCCACTTCCATCACCACCAATGAACTTCACAACCATGATGCTGGTATTCCAATTTACACCCACAACTCCAAATCCATTGTGAGCTGCGCCGATGGTGCCTGAGACGTGGGTACCATGATAGTGATCGTCGCGGGGATCGTTATTATCTGTTTCAAAATTCCAGCCGATTACGTCGTCAATGTAACCGTTGCCGTCATCGTCTACGCCGTTTGTAGACTTGTCTTTACCATTTGAATCTTTTCCCGTTTCTCCGGGGTTTTTCCAAATATTTTCTTGAAGATCAGGATGGAGTTTCCAAGCTCCCGTATCTGAAACAGCAATAATGACTGATTTGCTCCCTGTCGTCACAGTCCAGGCACCGGCGGCATTTATGACTTTCATACCCCAGAGTTGTCCTGTCTCATCATAAGAGGCCGGGTTGGATCTAGACTTAAAAAGGTGAAGTTTATAATTTGGTTCAATGTACTCGATCATTCCTTGAGCTGCCTGAGCAAAAAGAGCTGCTTGAGCAGGGGCTAATTCACCAACCACCATACCCAGCTCCGGAATCGTAGATCGAATTTTAACTCCCAATTGATTTAACGCTCTTAAACTTTGAACCGTGATGGCGCCTTGAGTTCGAACCGAAGACTTCTTTAATTTAATGATGTAGCTGTTACTTGCATGACCGTTTACCGAGACAAATACAAATGCAAAAAGTAAAATCAGTTTCATTTTCATGCGCCCTCCCTGGCCGAAAACTTGACCGTCCCCACTGGCAAGCATACATCTATTGAATAAAAGTATAGAGAGTGGGGATTAAAACTGGTCCTTGGGCGGAAGCATCTGGACTTTTTGCGAGGAGCTAAGCGGCCTTCCTAGAACTAATTCAAAGGTAAGGATTTGTTTGTAAACCATTTAAATTCACCAGAGAAAAAGGGGGCCTATCAGACAGTCCAGAAATTTCAGTCAGATCTATCTTACCCACTTCACTTTAGTACAGGCTTCTTTGATGGTCTTAATTTCATGGATATACCTTTGCGCAATGAGGCCGGCGATTTCTCGGGGCTCAACACCAATATCGATAAGGGAAACGGTTTTAACGGGTGTTCCGTCATTGGTGATGTTCATAGCGAAATGTATGAGGGCTGAAACTGGCGAGACTGTTGCAATGCTAATTGAGAGTTTAGAATCATGACGATAAATATCGTCTCCTTCACGTCTCAATTCGGCTCGAGGCGAATATTTTGTTAGTTCGCCCAAGACAAGAGCGGCAAAAAGTCTTTGCCTCGTCACCGCTAACTCTAAGGACATGCCAAATTCTTCAATAATAAAATGGAGCATACTCTGACCTTGTATGGAGGATTGGGCAAGTACGTCTTCTCCATCAACCATATTTTCGAAGGGAATTTGGCAGGCCCCTTTAAACGCGATAATGGAATCACCTAATATTCCATTTCCCAAGTAACCAAAAAGACTATGGAGTTGGGATCCATCATAATTAAGGTCATTTTCAAGAAATTTAAACTTCATGAAATCTCCTAGTGAAATAGGCTTGTCACAAATATCAACTTGCCCCCAAGGCTCTTGAAAATCTTAGACAACTCTCACATTTTCCACATCGTGAAGGTCCATTTTCATAGCAACTCCAAACCTGATCTAAATTCACACCTAACTCTTGAGCTTTAGTCGCCATTTGTCTCTTATTAAGATTAGATGTGAAACACTTTACTTGCACACCTGCCAAAGTGCTAAGTTTAAAAGCGCCATTAGATGCATCGATGAATTTTTGAGAATTATCAGGAAATGTCGCAGCCTCTTCAATATTAAACCCCGGAACAATAAAGTTTGCCCCGTGAGACTCAGCAAAGCTTGCTGCAATATTTAAGAATACTCCATTTCTATTGGGTACCCAGACTTTAGCCGCACTGGTATTGCCTTCTTCTAAATCATCTAAATCTTTAAGTGTAGGAAGCCTTTCACTTTTATTTACGAGAGCCGTCTTTGTAATTTCAGAAAGCCAGGTTAATCTGATCACCTTATGTTGCACACCAAGCTCACTGCAAAAAAACTCAGAAGCTTGAATCTCGCGCTCCGCTGCCCTCTGTCCGTAATCAAAGGTTAGGGCTAATACTATTTCGCCTTGTGATTCGGCCCAATAAAAATTGACGACCGAATCAAGGCCCCCCGATAAGAGGACGACGTATTTTTCTTTTTTAAAACTTTGATTCATAAGAAAGAAGTCTATTCAAAATAGCTGGCAGAACAGGTTTCGGTTTCGTAGAGATCGACCCGCCTTAAATTCACTTCGGGAAATTGATTTCTCAGTCTCCCTTTTACCTGCAAAAAAATATGTCGCGAGATAACTTCGGCCGAAGGATTATTTTCTACAGAAGAAAAATCAATAAGGTCATTGAGATTCACGTGATCAAGCGGATTAATAACTTCTTTCACTACTTCTTTGAGCTGTGAAAAGTCAAGAGCAAGGCCGATGCGATTGAGTTGCGAGGATTGTATGATTACATCCACGTTCCAATTATGACCATGAAGCCGACCACATTTTCCGGGATGATCGACGATTCGGTGGGCAGCAGAAAAATGGGTTCGGACTTTTAATTCAAACATTAACTCTTCTTCTTACTGCCTCGAGTTTTTGCCTTGATTGTAATGTCCGTAATTTTCGAATCTGACTTTTGAGTTTTGCCCAAAGTTTCTCTCAGGTGTTCAACAATTTCGCCCGCATTCTTTGTTACAGCTTTTTCAAGTTGCTCTGATAAGGTAAGAATGCGACTTCTCAATTTTGCCACCCGTGGCAAATGAGTTAGGTCTTTTGACTTAACAATGGTCACGATCTGTTCTAACTTTTTAAGAACTTCCTTTCGAGAATCTGTTTTTGCTTTAAGAGCAAACTCAGAGAGCTGGGTTCTTGCCACCATAGCCCGTTCTCTTAAATTCTTTTTGATTTCATCCACATCAAGGGAAATTTTAGCCATAAACCACCTCCTGAAAACCGCGGCAACCATAACATATTGGCTTTGGCGGGTCAAGCTCGCGCAGGTTTTTTACCAGGTTTAGTACCGGTTTCCGTGTCGTGACCACGCCATTTATCTAAAAGCAAGATAAACGGGCTTGCCACATAGATCGATGAATATGTCCCGAGAATGATACCGATCAACATGGCGAAGGCAAACTCTTCAATGACACCTCCAGCAAATAAATAAAGAGAGAGTGTGGCAAGAAAAACCGTAAGACTGGTTAGAATGGTTCTGTTCAACGTATCGTTAATACTTTTATTTATCAGGCCACCAAGAGGTTGGCCCTTAAATTTATTAAAATTTTCTCTGATTCTGTCATAAACAACAATCGTGTCATTCAGCGAATAGCCAATAATGGTAAGTACGGCAGCCATAATCTGCACATTCACTTCGCGGCCTAAAAATGAAAAGACACCTAAAGTTACGACACTGTCATGAAAAAGACAAATGACCGCACCAGGTGCAAACTTGTAGTCAAATCTTAATCCAATATAAATAAGAATACACAGAAGAGAATAAAATACGGCTAAGATTCCGTTTCGTTTAAGCTGGCTACCGACTTGGGGGCCTACTGTATCGATACGTCGAATTTCTACATCGGGCCATTTGGCACGCAAACTAGTTTGGGCTTTGGCAAGAGTGGTTTTGAGGTTTTCGTTTGTCTCTTTGTCAGTGGAGCCGGGTTTTGCTTCTAATCGAATTAAATACTCACCTGTTTCTCCCGTACCAAATTGTTGGACCGAAGCATTTTTGAATCCCTGTTCATTGACAAAAGTTCTAACGTCTTCTGCAGGAGTGATATGAGCAAAACGAACTTGAATCTCAGTTCCACCCGAAAAATCGATTCCGTAATTAAGCCCTTTTGTAAAAATAAATATAAGCGACGCAAGAGTAAGGCCACCGCTAATAACAGCCCAAATGCCGATAGCTTTTACAAAATCAATATTGACCACATCCTTTTTTTCTATGGGACGATGGACTTCTGAATGGTGAGCTTTATTAAGTTCCATTTTTCTTCCTTACACGCTTAATTTTTTCAAACCGATTCTATCGATGAGAAGATCAATCAAAGTTCTAGTTACAAAAACTGCGGTAAACATAGATGTAAAAATACCGGTGACAAGTGTGACCGCAAATCCTCGAACCGGCCCTGTTCCATAGTGCATCAAAATGAGACTTGTGATGGCAGAACATATATTGGCATCAAAAATGGCCCAAAAGGCCCGATCATAGCCAAGTTCAATTGCGGTGCGATAACTGGCTCCATGTCGTAACTCTTCGCGTATTCGCTCAAAAATAATGACGTTTGCATCAACGGCCATTCCAATTGTTAACGCAATACCGGCAATGCCTGGAAGAGTGAGTGTGGCATCAAGGGCCGTTAAAACTGAGAGAATTAAAAAGACGTTAATAAGCAGTGCGATGTCAGCCAAGAGCCCTGCACCTTTGTAATAAAAAAGCATAAATAAAATAACGAGAATGGCACCAATGGCGCTGGCTTTTTTGCCCTTAGCAATGCTGTCGAGACCCATAGTCGGACCTACGGTTCTTTCTTCTAATTGCTCCAGCGCTGCAGGGAGTGCACCGGCACGCAACGCCATGCTTATCCCTTTTGCTTCGTCCATCTGGGCTTGATAATTTCGACCTCCGCCCAAGGTGATTTGTGCATTCCCACCTGCAATTTTTGATCTAATATTGGGAGCTGAGTAGACCACATTGTCTAAAACGATAGCCAAATTTCGCCCCACATTATCACCCGTTAATTGAGCAAATTTTGCTGCTCCCGACGAGTTAAAGGAAAGCGAAACGTAAGGCGAATTGTCCTCGTGATTTATTCCCACGTAAGCATCTTTTAAACTTTCTCCTGCAATGGGAACATCGGATTTCAAGAGATAGGGTACTTTTCCAGCCTCAAGATTAATGGCACTCTGGTTTTTTTCAAATAATATGACAGTACCTTCAGGAATTTTCCCTTTCACTGCTTCATTAAGTTTTTTGATATACTCACTGTACTTCATGCCTCGAAGTTGAAAACCGCCTGATTTTTCTGCCTCAGAAACAATGGTTGCCACCGAGCCTGCCGCTTGGGTGTTATCAACAAGATGAAATTCTAAACGGGCCGTACGATTAATGAGATCTTTGGCCTTGGCTGCATCTTGAATCCCAGGCAATTGGATCAAAATACGATTATCACCTTGCGCCGCAATGCTAGGTTCACTAACGCCGAATTCATCGATTCGATTTCTAATGGTCTCGATGCTTTGTTCAATAGTTCGCTTTTTTAGGTCTGTGAGGTAGGGGTCACTGTATCTAGTTGTAAATTCCTGACCACTCCCTTGAGTTAAAAGATTGGGGCCGTAGCTCTTCGTGAGAAGATCACGAACGGCCTGCTCTTCTTCAGGTCTTGTCAATTTAACTTGAATTTCAAGGCTATCAGAGGGGGTTTTCAACCTTGAAGCCATTACATCAATATTTTTCTCTTTGGCAATTGAAACGAGGGTTTCGGCTAGGCGATCCGTACTCTCACGAAGTACTGACGGAACATCAACGCCCATTACAAGATAAAGACCTCCTTGAATATCGAGTCCGTATCGAATTTTATCTTTGGTAGGCCACCACGAAATAGTGGCTAAATTGGGAACAAAAAACATGATAGCGGTAAAAAGGACAAAGGCAATGGTCCCAATTCTCCAAGATATTCCGCTTTTCATAAAGTTCCCTCTTTGGCAGTTCCAAGAACTTGAGACTTAAGAACTTTGATTCTCACATTTTCGGCAACTTCTAATGTGATAAATTTTTCTGTGAGTCCCGTGACTTCACCAAAAATTCCGCCATTTGTGATGACTTGGTCACCTCGTTTAATGCCGGCCAAAAATTTTTGGTGGTCCCCCAATTTTTTTTGCTGGGGACGAAGAAAAAGGAAGTAGCAAATGAGAAGCATCATGGCGATGGGAAAAAGCATTTCCATGATCCCAGGTTTTGCCGCAGCCGTGGCAGCAGCAGTTTGTGCTTGCGCTAGTGACCAAAACATATTCGATTTACCTCCAAGCCTCTGAACCTCACACTAATTTGAAAATTAATCAAGGTTGTCGCGTGGCGTCACCTGCGGAATTTAGTAAAATGGACAAAGTGAGAACTTGGCCGTCGAACCTTTGGACACTCCATGAAAAATTCTCCTCAAAACCCAAAAAAGTACCCTCCCAATTAATCTAAATACGGCACTATGATTGCAGTGTTTTTCATCGATGAACGTGTCGCTTTTTTTGAAATCCCTTTTTCTGATTTTCTTAGTCCATTTGAATACGTATGGCCAAGGAGTGAATTCCAGCGATCCCGCAAATAATCCGACGTCAATCAACCCACAAATTTATATGATTTCAGGAGCCTGCACGTCGCAAGGATCGTGGACTCAGGCGGCGCTCTCTCAAACTTCGAAAATAAAAGACGTCTTTTCCAGTTTAAAAGACAACCCCGCATGCCAAGGCGTACGTGAATCGGTGAATGCGTCGCTAACTCAAATTCAGGAGACTTTAAATAAAGTCGGAAACGCCAATAATGCCACAGGAACCCCAAGTTCACTTTCTTCTTTAGGAAAAGATATTTCTACACTTCGAAATTTTGTACGAGAAGGTTCGTATTTAGAAGGCATTGCTAAGACGATGTTCATGATTAAATCTATGAGCTACCAAGCTATTTCATCAACCTATGCGTCCCCAACTGACCCCCAAGAATCTCAAGTAGCAGGGGCCGTTCAAAGCATGGGCCAAAGGGTTCACTCGGGAATTTCATTGGGGCTTTCTCAGTTTAATAACACAGTGGACGCTCTCACCGTCGCCAAAGCAGATTGCTTGGATGATGCCCAAACAGGCCTAGTAGCAACAAGTCTTGTACACACTTTAGCTGCTTTTGCTGGTGCGGGACAAGATAGTCAGATTTTTGGTATCGGCCATGCTCTCAATAATTTTATAAACCTCACTCAAAGAGCAAAATATATAAGGGCCATTCGAAAGCTTAATGACCAACAATTTATTTCTTCTATGTCTTGTCTTCTTGAGTCCACAGCTGAAGGCTATTGTTCGGCACTAGATGGCCGTTATCTACTTGAAGAAATCGTCAATAATCACAATATCAAAAAATCCACAGTTAAGAGAACGGTTAAAAACCAGGCTACGGGTCAAGTCGAACAAGTCGACGACCAGATCATTGTGGGTGTCAGTGAAAATTTTCAAAAAATGCATTTGAAGGGGCCGTTGGCAGGTTATTTTATTTTGTCTCGCCAACTACAAATAGTAAATGATTGGATTCAGAAACTTCAATATGGAATCACCCCTCAACTTCCAACCGAAGCCACTTTTCAGATAACAACAATGAAGGCCATACAAGATTTTATGGCTACGGTTAAATCTATCCAGGGGCCCTTTAATCAGCAAAAAAACTTCCTCTTGGATAAAAATTCTGGTCTCAGCCTAGGGGCTAAGCAGGGGTTGCTCAAAGCAATGATCATAAGCGCTTTTGGTCAAATGAGTGGTGGCGACCCTGATGGGCCCCCAGGGTTTAGATCTTCAGGGGCCACAGGTAATTTTTTTCAGCAGGCTGCGGGCGGAGGTGCCATTCAACTTTTCTTTGCCATTATGGGTATGAAGGAAATTCCTGCAGCGGTTCTTGGTAGAGGTACCGTTGGAGAGACACTCTATAACGGCGACCCCATAGCTTGGTTGAACGGGCGATATCAAGATGAACCCAAATTTCGAACTCCCGAAGACTACGCCAAAGAAATAGCCCAAAACATGGATAAAATCTTTAATGATGCTCGTAAAATCGCAGATGCCTTCTATACCAAGTATTTCATTGTAGATAAGGTCCAGCTTATCAATGACTCCCTCCTCGGATTAGACTCCAATGTTCGAGATGCATTTGTTCACATTGACGTGTATTTGGGGGACCTGGCCGAACGAATTCAAAATAGAGGCAAAGATACGAGTTTTCAACCGTCTATTCGACAGACAAGATATAAACTTGGACAAGTTCTAGGTCGATTTAAAGCTATTCGCGACTTGGGTTTAGAAATGATAAAATCCAATATACCCAGTCAAACTCTAGATTCAAAAATTCGAAAACTTAGCGATGTTCTTATCAAAGAAATTTATGATCAGTTCGAAATACAAACGGCAAGAGCGGGCTTGCTTGCCAACAGAATGGTGGGCTTTGTTTTATACGATTATACCATGACCATTCGAGATCGAAACCAACTCAATCCCTACGTAAACGATATGCTATTGGCAGAAGGCTATAATTCTCTTCAACAAATGTTCAATATGTCGTCTGTAAGCTATTCAAGAGCCAAAACCGATCTAGATAATGCTTTGGAGATTCATCGAAAGAATATTCATTCATTAGAAGAAGTTGTTGAGGACGTTTTTGCAAGACACATTATCGAAAAGGGACGTCAGGCCCAAGGCCTCGAACTGACTTACGATGAACTCAAAATGCAGGCGGCGTACGACGCTGTATATTCAGCTTGGGAACCGCTTCCAGGTGATAGCAACTCCTATGTCAGCTATATCCGACGCAGTCTTAGAGCGTTAACCAATGACTTTTGGATGACAGTCACCACTCGAGGGGGCGATCGTTACGGCTACCCTAACTTTGGTGAAAGACTTATGGGATATTGGGAAGCAATCAAAGGCCAGACAATCGTTCGTACCACCATTTCTAATGAATTTAATTCGGCAGAAACAGAAAAAGCCCTTCTTTGCACTCAAACTCTGGCCTTTAACAACCTCTACCCCTATTGGTATTTCTGTAAGGATGCCGTTTTAAAATCATCCTTTATGAAGGAAAATATTAATGACCCACAACTTAAAGCCATGGCTCTGGATTATCTCTCCGTTCCTTTTGCAAAAAAATTCGCAGAAGGAATTCCAAATGGCGATCGTAAGCATGCCACACCACTACAAAAGTCCCTTAATTTTTCAAAGCGCATTTGTAGCTTGAGAGATTTCCACCGTCGCAATGAAGTAGCTCGAGTATCGGCCGCTATGATAACAAACGGTGCCGACTACGAAACCCAGTTTATGAAAATCATAGACGAAAACATTCCGCCCACCCCTCCCCTGCCATCACCCCCAGCTGAAGCTCCAGCGCCTCGGTTAGGGGTGGGCAGTGCAAAATCCCGCTAGAAACTTGTTATAATTGACCCCTCTTTTCTATAAAAAACTTTTCCCAACCCCTATTTTCAATAGCCCTACGTGCCCCTTTCATTAATTCATTATAAAAATAAAGATTGTGATAGGTCAGAAGGCGACTAGATAGAATTTCGTTATTTGTAAAAAGATGGCGCAGATAAGCCCTTGAGTAAGATTTGCATGTGCTACATTCACATTCGGGATCAAGCTTACCACCGTCAGTTGTGAATTGTGATTGTTTAATATGAACAATGCCCTGACTTGTATATAAAGTCCCGTTTCGCGCATTACGAGTGGGGATCACACAGTCAAACATGTCAATACCTGCGTTAATACCAATTAAGAGATCTT
>JAHFAE010000067.1 GCA_023250675.1 Oligoflexia bacterium
GCTCTGTTTGACGTAACTTCAGCGAGGCATTTTCCCACGAAACGATGGAATATGGAGCAATAGATGTAATCCCACTTTCCACAGGGACAATTGAAACCTGTTTTAAGGCTTGGCACTTTAAATGCAACTTTTAGGTGTTAAAATTGAGACTAATAAGGAGGGATAACAATGAACCAGCAAAGGTGGAGTTTTAGTGGAAAACAACAGTTCAGCCGTCATAGCAGTCACCATCACATCATGAAAAGGTGCTTTCTGTGCAAACAGAAGTTTTATAGTTCATCGAGATACCTTTTATTTTGTGAGAATTGCAAAGGACATAATGAGCGATATCGTTTTGCAGAATGGCTTCCTTGTGCGTGAGAGTATTAAGTTATGAACTTTAGATAGATGGATAATGTAAACTTACAAAGGAGAAAAGATATGTCGGTTTCAAAGTATTTTGTTCGGAATGTCGCGACTGTAAAGAAGGATGCCAACATAGAGGAAGCCATTGAAGTGATGAGGTCATATGATGTTCATGATGTCATTGTTGTTGAGAATAAGGAAGGGAAGCCGTTTCCTCTGGGTATTCTGAGCTGTCACGATATTGTTATGAAGGCTTTCAGTAAAAAAGCCACGGCCAGAGACTTGCTGGTGCGGGACATTATGACTAGTCACCCTGTTACGTGTGAGGAAGATCTTGGTATTAACGAAACGATTAGCTTAATGCAAAAAAATGACATCAAGAGGCTTCCTGTCGTTGATACAGCGGGCGCTTTAGTAGGTATAGTAACAGCGTCTGATCTCTTTGGTATATTGAGCGAAGAGTTCTCAGGGCTGACTAGACGTACGGATCGTACAAACTGGCGAAGAAAAGAGGCGACTACACAAGCAGCAGTATAATGAGGTAGTCGTGACGGCGGCTCGGAATCCCTGAAATTCCGGGCTTTGCTATTATAGTGATTGGCAGAGGATGTTATCGGGCAGGAGTAATCGTGCACTTCATTTTCGAGGGAATAATTCTGGTGACATTAATACCGATCCTTCTAGGATATCTCATCTTGTTTGCACCTTTGCTGCTAGTTATTCTTGGCAGCATACTTTCAGTGGGACTCTCAACATATTCAGTTAATACACTGTTTCATACAGGTACAGTTTCATCTTTTGAGAGAAAACGGATAATTACTCTGATGAATAGGAGGCTTGCGGAAATCGAAAGTCCAAGTGAAAGTTGGTGTAATGCAATCACCAAGAATGGAAAAATCGATCTTTTTGTCACATTCAAATCAAACGGTAAAGTGTGGAGTCGTCATGTGAGAGCTATATCACTCCATGAAGCCATCAATAGAATGAATGGAAAGCTCTTAAATACAGCTCATTTTCCGAAGGACTATGGAATCAAAAATGGTACTAGCTACAGTCGTAATGCTGCGATGGGTGAGGATAATCCTAACCAACAAATAGCCAGGGTTTTTGTCGCTTGATTTGGAAATCGTCTGGAAGACGGGTGTTTGCCATTGTGGAGTTTGAACGAGACTTTTCCATTTTTTTAAAGAAAGAACTTTAAGAAGCCACCAGCGTGCACGATTACCTTAGTCGTGCCAAGAATCAGGATGGAAAACCCAGAATGTGTGCAAAAACCATAATTTATTATTTAATTTAATTATTTTAACAATATTCACGATCTCCTCACAGGTCCATGGGTCTACAAGCTGTAATGAACTTTTAGAACAACTAGAAGATTTTCTCGGAAATGATTGGACGACGATCCGCTAAAAAGTTAATTCTATCGTCAGGTTCCGAATGTGCGTCAGAAGAGACGTCACCGGCACCACAATATCTTATTCACCCTTGCCGGAGGAGGTTTCAATTAATAGTTCAAAAGAAAAAATCATCGAGATCGTGGCTGGGCCCAACGGGAGTGGAAAGACTACTTTTGGTGAGTCTTATTTTTTAAGAACCATTGGCAATGCTGTCTTTCTCAACGCCGATAAAATCGCTTCTGGTATTGCCCCTTTAGATTTTGAAAAAGCATCGTTTCAAGCTGGAAGAATTCTTATCAATGCAGTTAACGAAAAGGTTCATAAAAGAGAAAGTTTTAGCTTTGAATCAACCCTCTCTGGCAGGACGTGGGCTACTATCCTTAAAGAAGCTAAGTCAAAGGGTTATGACGTCACTATTTACTTCTTATTTCTGAAGTCAGTTAAAACAAATCTGAAACGTATTAAGCAAAGAGTTAAAAAAGGTGGTCACTTCGTACCCGATCAAGACGTAAAGCGACGTTATCCCCGCTGTTTTGAAAACTTCTGGAACCTATATCGCCCACTTTGTGCTGATTGGTATATCTTTAATAATTCAGGACATCACCCTAAACCATTCCAGAACAAGTCCGGCTATGACGACCTCAATGCAATAGAACAAAAAGAGTTTGCCACCCAGTTTCTTGAAAGGTCTCAAATATGACCCGACCAGTACCTCCAAGGCCGAACCAGCCGGCATGGGCCCGAAGGGCAGCGCAAGAGAGAAAAAATAGACTTATCCAAGCAGGTCTTAAGGAATTTCCCAGGGTAGTCGCCGATGAGAAGAAGAACCACAAAGCAAACGAAAAAATAATTGCAGCCTTCATGCCTATGGCTCGAAAACTTAAAAAACAAGTGGAGCGAAATAAGAGGAAACACAAATGAAGGTTGGGCTGGTTACTAGTTCTTGGTAAGAAAAACACTCTGACAAAGCTAGATGCTCCATGAGCGAATTCAAATCAGTGGAGGTGCTCTCCGCCCCTTTTGATAGAGTGACACTTTTAAAAGGCCTCAATCACCGAATAACATATCTATTGTTTCTCAATGTGTTACTCTGGAGTTAGTAATACTTTCACTTCTGCCAAAGAGTCTTAGGGTAAATCTACCGACACCCTCTTTCAGCAGCAGCTCCAGAACTTATTTTCTAAATCATATTAAACCTGTCGGCCTTGCAGTTTTTTCCAAAGGCTAATGTTTTCAATTCGGGAGGTACTAATGAATTTTGAGATGTATTGTCCAAATATGAATCATAGCCGAACAAATGCATCAATTCGATTTTGTCCAAGCTGTGGTAAGGCCGTCAGCACGAACGTACAAACAAAATGTGACGACCAAAAACACGCTTTAAGGCGTAGAGATCGTGATCTATTTTGCGTAGATTGCGGCTTGTCATTAAGAAAATTATGAACTCAAACAGGAATGTGGTGTTATGTGAATTACCAATTAACTCTAAATAATCTTGAATTAGATGAAACATTTAAAACGGTATTTGGAGGCAGAATTAGTGACCTTCTAGATTTGTCTCCTTCAGATGCTGGGATAAATTCCAGTCTCACTAAAACAAAGACCGGCTATCTTGGTGCATTAGAAGTTATTTCATCTCAAGGAAAATTTGTGGTAGAAGCGGTAGAGCACGACCTGGATATGGTGGTTAAGTCATTATTCCAGCTCATGCATCGGCAGATTAGTAATTGGCGAAATCTCCGATTCTTACCTGAAGGAAGGGGATCTTGAATTGTCCAAAGGAGATAATATCGAACTTGCAGGAACTGTCGGCGCGGCAACTGGCGGTGGTAATTTTTCTATCTTGCTTGAGGGAGGAAACCCAATTCTTGCAAAACTCAGCGGCAAGATGAAACGCTTTAGAATAAAGGTTATTCCTGGCGACAAGGTTACCGTAACTGTCTCACCTTACGATCCAACCCACGGGTTTATCACCCACCGAGAAAGAATTTAAATCAATCCAAATCCGAACAGCGAATTCATTTAATTATTTTCCAAAAAGCGAAACTTATTAGTAAAAATTCCTTTCGCATTTGCGCAAGTTAATTTGCTTATAGCTTAGTCGAGACTGTCCGGAACTCCTTTAAATACTTATAGCACTGGCACAAGCCTTGAAATGTGTCGTGACGTCACACTTAAACGATGTGATGAAAATTTGATGAGGAGTTTATGAGCGTAGTTTCGTTTGAAAACATAAATATTCAATGTGAGAAAGGTACAAATCTTATTGACGCCTTGATCGGCGATGTAAGTTCACTTCTTCCACTAAAATGTCGCAAAGGCTCTCCTATCGCGCAATGCCCGGTGTTTTTGAATTTGAAAATTATGCTAAAATCATCGCAAAGAAACTCTTTCATGGAAAAACAGCAGAGTTTCGCCCCCTATCTGGAATTCATGCAACCCTCGCTTCGATAATGTCATTAACTGAGCCGGGTGACCTGATGATGTCGCTGCCTCCAGCCATCGGAGGCCACTTTGCCACAAGACCCATCGTCGAAAAATCAGGCCGTCGTTGGAAACCTCTTCCTTGGGACCATCATAGATTCGACCTGGATCTCGATCGACTGGCAAAAGAGATAAAAATAAATCGCCCACATGCCATTATCTTCGATCACGGAATGCCGCTCTTTCCACTTTCCGTATCAGAAGTTAGAAAGATTATTGGTGATGAATGCCGATTGATCTACGATGCTTCGCATACTTTGGGGCTCATCGGCGGGGGAGCATTTCAAAATCCCATCAAAGAAGGCTGCGAGATTCTTCAGGGAAATACCCACAAGACATTCCCTGGTCCTCAAAAAGCTCTTATAGTCACAGGTGATTTTGAAACCGGTAGAATAATCCAGGATGGATTATCTCAGGCCATTGTTTCTTCTCAACACACTCACCACTCATTAGCTTCGTACTGCACATTGTTTGAAATGCAGGCATTTAGTTTTAGCTATGCCCGGCAGATTCAAGCTAATGCGCAAGCTCTGGCACAAGCATTATCTGAAGAAGGTTTTAGAGTTATTTCTCGAGGCAATGAATTCACCCAGTCTCATATGATCTTGGTTGACCAATGGAGAAAAACATCAATGGAAGATGCTTGTCATTTACTTCATAAGGCGGGTTTTAGTCTCAATGCCCGAACTTATGAAGAAGTTCCAGTTTTAAGAATTGGCGTTCAAGAAATGACGAGAAGAGGGATGGGAGAAAAAGAGATGCGCACTATCGGGTGCATTTTTAGGTGGGTTCTAGAAGGGACCATGTCCCCCCTCCTAATTCAGAAATATATAACTGATCTCAACCTGAACTTTTCTGATGTCAAGTATTCCTTCGATGATTATAAACTTTTGTGACTCAAACCAAATCCGAACAGAAAATTCATTGGAATTACGGTGGTCTTGACGGGCATGTGCTTCGGCGTGGTAATTCAAGTTCTCTTCCGCGCACCAATACCATTTAGTTTGAAAATTTTAATTTGATAAGGGTATTTTCAAATATTTCTCCATTTTTTCTTTACCAAAGGTTTCTATAGCAGCAAGTCGATTGTGATTGGTGCAAAGTAATGTGAGATTCGATAATTCTGTAAGCCCACCCTGGGAAAATGGTTTTATATGCTCAATTTGTAGGTAGTTCTTCGATGAACATCGGTTTTTTGTTATTGGGTCAATATATGTGCATTGAGAATTGGCCTTGACCCAAACTTGATTCTTGATTGACACGAGGATATATCGAGACTTTTCTGACTGAATCTGTTTTGATCTGGGAGATTGAGTCTCTTCTAACTCTCCTGTCTCTTTTATCTCGCTTTCTTGACTTTTAGAATTCGCCGTCTTCTTTAGGCCATCAAGCTTTTCCGGAAAAGCTTTTTCTTGAAGAGAAGATTTTTCAAGAGAAGAACTTTTTGAGCCATAATTTTTTGTTTGTTTCAATAATGGGTCTTTCTTTGAAATAGCTTCATCTACCAATGATTCTATGACGTCTTTGAAAGACTTATTTTTATGTGATGTTAGTTCTCGTAATCGTTCTAGTTTTTTATAGAGCTTTTCGTCTATAATAAGTTCAAGTTTTAGATTGGTTTCAGAAACATAGCGTAACTTTTCAGTGGCTTGTATGACCTCAGGAGCTATGGTCGCCAGTGTTTTTTCAATCTGCCGTTTAGATTGATTTTCTAACTTACTTACAAGTTCAAGTTTTTCGATCTTTGAATAGGATTTGTTATTTTTTGACTGAGTCTCAAAGAAATTTTGGATTTGCGAAGCTGTCGTCAGTGTCAAACTGCCTTCTTCTAGACTTTTTATGGTCTCAGGAACTTGGGTGGTAAGCTCTAAAGTCTTGATCTTTCTATGGGCTTCACCATCATCGTATTTGAGTTCTTGGACGCAATATTGATGAAATGAACTATACCCACGTTTTAAATGTAGCCGCCGAGATCGGACCTCCCTTAACAAATCGATAACTTCAAGAGCCAAGTTTCGCTCTTGTTGGGCTTTCTCTTTTGTCAAATCCCAGAGCTTTTGATCACTCAACTGTTTAGAAAGAGATAGAAAACGGCTTTTGTTTTCTACTTCGCTTTGTTTTTTATCACCAACATCAAAATTCATTTCATACTCCTTCTTTTCAATTTATTTTGATCCTTTGTTTGATTCATTGAGCGATACTCTACCATGGGTTTTTTGAGCACCATTTCAATAAAGCAATTGTAAGTTTTCAAATTGCCCCTGAAGCGTTGCAAGATGGGCAAGGTTAAATGATATTCGATGAAGTATTCTTTTTTGATGACTCATCAGATGAAAATAGAACCTTGCCTGTATTAGGAACTCAAAAAAGTTGTCAAATATAATTTTGCATAATTTTATCAAATTTTAAATTTTTAAAGAGACTTCTTAATGATTTTTTTTTAATTTGATTATCAAATCCCTTTTCGAAATTGTGGCAAAATATAAACTTCCAAGGCCGCCGCCGCGAGACCTCCATGGGTCTCTGCGGACGGCGGTCAACTCATATGCCTTATGAGATTTTTGAAACCTCACTACTTGAAATGGTTCTATCTTAAATATCACTATTCCGGAGAAGTTCAGTTTTATCAAATCGAGAACAAATATTAGGTTGGGCGGATGGGCGGGACCTCCTGAAAGGTCCCACGGCCGCCGCCCCCTACAAATTTCATTTAAATATTTTTCGATAATAAGTCGGCAACAACAATCTTTCAGGGCCGCCGCCACGAAAACCCCTATTGACAGTTTGTTTTGGTTCATCTACTTGTTCGGATCGCAACAACTATGGAACTTCTAAAAAATTACGACATTGAAATCAAAGAGTCTGTTAAGTACCTTGATTCTGAAGAAGCCTTCAAAAGTATCGAGGCCAATGCCTATTGGCCTAAATGGAATTCACCTTGGTGGCATATGACCCTTTTAAACGAGATGGGACTTGCCGGAAAAATTCCTGAACGAATTATTCAAAAAATGACGTCAAAACTTAAAGCAAGTCCCTTGACGGTATTTCCTATTCGACCGGGAGAACTTCCCAAAGAAGTAGATTTATCGTTGGATACCCATTGTCACTGCGCTCTAGGGAATATTTATCAAGCCCTAGCCGCATGGGGGCTTGATATCGATCTTGAGTTACCATGGATTAGAAAATGGTTTCTAAAATATCAACTCCCCGATGGTGGTTTTAACTGTGACAACAATGCCTATTTGAAAAATCCACCACCAAGTTCCATGGTTGGGACGATTTTGCCATTAGAAGCGATATTATTTTTTACGCCTCGAGAATTCACCAAAGAAGAAATTCGTTTTCTTGACCTTGGAGCTCAATGCCTCATCAAACGACAACTCATGTACGCGACTTCTAATCCCCACAATGCCGAAGAGAATGAGGACGAAGAGGACTGGCTCAAACTCTGCTTCCCAAGATTTTACCTTTATGATGTATTGCGGGGTCTGAACTTTCTCTTAAAATGGTCAGATCGTCGAAACCAGCGGCTCAATTACACTGCTATTTCAAAAGTGGTTGAATATTTAGAAAGAAGTTTTTCTGATGGGCTTATGCGAATAGGCAGACATTCATTTGAAAACGTAAAAAGTTTGATTCAGTCGCCTTCAGGGGAATGGATCAAACGTCAGCCCGCCAGTCATTTCCCTCTGTTGAATAAAGTGAGCGGGATTAGAGATGTATCCCCTTTCCTAAGCGACCAATGGAGAGAGGCCAAAGTTTTGATGAGAAATCTTATTCAACGCGGCCTTTTACCATCAATGACTCAGCGACCCTAAATTAAATCGGACTAGCGTAACCTAGCAATTGTTCGCTAGAATGATAAGACGTGTCACATCAGAGCAAAGCGGCATCAAATTCAGAATCAACGTTTACGCCATACCAGAAAATCGCCATAGCTATTTTAGCGTTTCTTCAATTCACCGTTGTTCTTGATTTTATGATTATGTCTCCCCTTGGCGCTTTTCTCATGCCCGCTCTTCGAATCACCCCGGCACAATTTGGTTTGGCTGTTTCGTGTTACGCTTTTAGTGCCGGAATCTCAGGGTTCTTGGCCGCTGGGTTTGCCGATCGCTTTGATCGAAAATCATTGCTCATTTTTTTCTACGTCGGATTCTTAATTGCGACGTTTTTGTGCGGTATCGCTTGGACCTACCCATTTCTTATTTTTGCTAGAACCCTCACGGGAATATTTGGAGGGGTCATTGGAAGTATCGTACTAGCCATCGTCGCCGATCTTTTTCCCTTTCAAATGAGAGGACGCGTAATGGGATATGTGCAAACGGCTTTTGCCGCTAGTCAAATTCTCGGTTTGCCCTTGGGGCTATTCTTGGCCAACCATTGGGGTTGGCACGCACCTTTTATGATGATTGCCGCAGTGAGTGCCATGGTTGGAATGCTCATTTTAAAATTCCTACAGCCCATCAATTCCCATTTGCAAAACAAAATTGACCAAAACGCTGTTCACCATCTCATTGCGACAGCTACAAATCGACAGTATCTGGTGGCTTTCGCCGCCACGGCGCTACTGACCACGGGTGGTTTTATGCTTATGCCTTTTTCAAGCGCATTTACTGTCCACAATATGGAGATTTCACTTGAACACCTACCCTTTGTATACTTCGCAACAGGTGTCAGTGCAATTTTCTTTGGCCCCCTCATCGGAAAAATATCAGACAGTTTTGGACAATATAAAACTTTCGTGGCAGGAACAATTCTCACCATTTTCATGGTTGTCATCTACACCAACTTGGGTTCCACACCACTTATCGTAGTCATGATAGTGAATATTGTCCTTTTTAGCGGTATTTTTTCAAGAATGATTCCTGCACAGGCTCTAAATTCAGCGGTTCCCAGTACAGATCAGAGGGGCGCTTTTATGGCGGTAAGCTCTTCACTTCAACAAGTCTCCGGTGGTTTTGCCTCAATAATTGCTGGGACTGTCGTCAAAGAAGAGCCCGGCGGCCGTCTTCTCCATTTTGATATTCTTGGTTATATCATGGTTGGTATTGCGCTGACGACCGCCGCACTGATGTATTTCGTAGATAAAAACGTTAAGAATAATAAAGGCCCCCAATAGTCCAAGAGTCTAAAAGTTTCGTTTGCTAAATTAATTTCATTGAGGAATGATTTAAGGATGCGTCATAGGGGCACAAGGAAAATGAAACCAATTGTCGTTGATTTGAGTCAGATAAGAAGAAATTTAGCTCTAACCCCAAGTCAACGAGCTTTGGAACATCAATATGCGTTAAATGTAATCACGCATCTTGAAAAAGCAGGACGAGAATTTCGTGCAAGACATTAATAATCTTCTCCAACTTCTTATGGGCAGTCAGACTGAGTTTGTTCTCATCGGTGGATATGCTTGCGTTGTTCACGGCGCCTCACAGATCACCAGAGACTTAGATATTTGTGGTCCCATGAATCCCCCATTTATTCAAAAATTGAGAACCACTTTAAAGGACGTTAATCCGAAACACCGATTAAATCCAAATTCTAAAGTTTCATTTCTAGTCGAACCACAAAACCTTGATCAAGTTAAAAACCTATATTTAGAAACAGATTTAGGGATTATCGACATTGTCTCAGAAGTCACGGGAGTTGGGAATTACGCCCGAGTAGTTCAATCGGCCGTAGAGATCAAATTGTTTGAGCAAAAAGTCAAAGTCATCTGTGTCGAAGATCTTATTTCTTCTTACAAAAAACTTAAACGAGATAAAGATAAATTAGCCCTCCATGAACTCATGGCCATTCAAAGTCTAAAAAAATAAAAGGGCTCATTTATTGAATGGGCCCGTAATTCATAAATTTAATTCTAATTTTACTTTTTAGGTTGCATGGGTAGCGTAAAGGCACGAATCAATCGAGGAAAGATCTCTTATCAAAAAAATATTTTAATATAGCTTCTGCCGGCCTCCCAATGGGGTCAGCGTCAATTTCTAGTTCATGTGACATATCACCCACTTTCCAAATACTAGTTCTTACTAATTTCTTTTCTTTAATCCACGTATTGGAAAATGCTTGAAAACAGCGAGCCTGCAGTAAATCATCTCTTTTGTCATTGGGATCGGTAAACCAGGGTGTTCTCGCAGCAGATTCTGCGTTGACATAACCCACTTCGGTTATGTGAATGGGCAAGGACCATTTTTCAGAAAAAGAAATCAATTTTGACTTAATATTATTCCAACTTAAATCTAGCTGACTCTGAATGGGAGAACTTGAGCCCGCGGCCAGCGGGAAATAGGCCGACATCCCAATTGCATCAACACTTTCCCATGGGCCATTTTCAAATAAATCCCAATTGGCTGTAAAAATTACGGCTCCGGAAAAATATTTTCGAACTTGTTTTACAACAACGCGCCACCGGTTCGTATAGGACATCAAACTTTTAAATTCTGACGCCACGACAAACTCTACCATATTTCGTTTCTGTGCTTCTTGGGCCCAATCAACAATCCATTGGGTATAGTTTTCAAACCACGCTTCTAAATTAGAAGGGGCAAAAAATCCCCGCCATTCCCATTTTATGGTTCTCATAATGGGCAAAAAACTCACGCCTAAGTATTTTAGTTTTGCTCGGTCTGCCATTTTTAAGACCAGAGCTTTTTCTTTTACGTCGCAGTCGTGAATATCAGATGAAGTTAAGTCAGTTTGGCAACCAAAAACAGGTATCTCAACATGTCTTGCGCCTGAAGCAATAATTCTATCTATCATTTGGTCTAATTGGGTTTGGGTATAGTTTGTTTGCCAGAGACCCCAAACATAGCCATCTTGAAATTTGTCAGTGAACAGCCCCTGTGATTGAAGGCTAAGGGGGAGCAGGCCCATCGCTAAAACTAAGAATATCAATCTTTTAATCTTCATAATTTTATGAGGTGATCTTATTTTAGACTGGGCTGCAAGAGAATTCTGGCGGGGCTTTCAAAATTGAGATATTGGGTTGGGAACAATTCTTTCTCTTACCAAATATCCGGGATTTCCAAATCGCTTAACAATCTTATCAAAATATTGCCTCGGATCAGCACCCCCATAGGTCAAATGGGCGAAGTTGGGAATAAATCCCCAAATCCACACGGCCACATCTAGATGCATATCGGCCACTCTATTGTTAGTTTTGAAGTTAAAATGAAATCTTGGAGAATTTCGACTTGTTGTGCCGCTAAACCATTGATAGTCAAATCCATCAATGAGCTCGCCCTTGCCCCAAACTGTATGATCAGCAAAATCCATGTCACCGCTTTGTTTGCCGCCATTGGCCAAATCAACTCTAAATTTACCATGATTTGCCTTCCACGCAAAATAGACTGTAGGATCATATTGCACTTCGATTCTATCTCCCTGAATATCATTCACTTTAACAATCAAACCTAGGGAGCTCATTTCTTCATCGTTAGCAACAACCAGTTTTAGCCTTGAAAGGGCTTTCGTGATGGCCATAAATTCGGCGGCTAAATCATTGTGGATCACGGACCACTTATAAAACGTGTCGTCGTCCGCTAATCCTGCAAACTTCTCAAGAATTGGTTTAAGGAATTCTTTTTGTTTGGCTGTTAAAAGATCAAATTTCAAAAAACCGCCGGCTTCATAATAACTGCAATCGGGATCGTCTTTTTGAAATTCTTGGCAATAATGGGGATCAAGGGGAAGAATTTCGTCAAAGCCACTGGCGTATTCTGATAAGAAAATGAGAGGGCCAATACTCATGAGCAACCTCAGGATATTGATCAAACTTACCTCCATGTAAGTGGCCGCTAGACCGTATTTGGGGTCCTAAGACCAAGATTCATTTTGCTAATGGGATTAGGTTTTTAGAAAGTCTAGGAAGTGGCCGGATCAAAACTTCACGTTATCTAAAGTAAATGATTAATCTTTGATTTTATTAACCTGAATTGGTTGACGGATTTGATGCAACATGTTAGTTTCGCTGAAATTTTCTTGGGAGGTCAGAATGCGGTACGTAGGATTTCTACTTTTACTAGTTCTTGTTTCGCCAGCATCCTTTGGAGGGCCTCAAAACGCGCATGATTTTTTATGCGTAACTCTTCAAAATCACAGGCCATTATTTAAGACTAGTCGACTTGTAGTTTCATTTGTTGGAAATCAAGTAGTTCTGAGCAATCAGTGGAAACCATATTCCTGGGGTAAGTTAATCCCGACCTCTTCTGAAGCATCTGGTGAATATCTTAACTATTTGGGGTTTGAAAACTTAGGAAAAGGCGAATCCTATTTGCTCAGAGCACAGTCAAAGCTACCGGCTGGTTTGGCCGGCTTGTTATTTTTTCACACTAATAACTCTGACATTCGATATGAGTGCCGTAGATTGTCAGAGTATAGCGAATAGAATTTCAATCTCGCAACGCCCCCCATTGAGGAAGCTTTGCGCACCCGCTCGTTAGGCATAGTCCTCGCAACTACTTTCAATGCGAATCTAAATTGCTTTTTACTGCTTTTAAATAAGCGAGGCAAAGTAGTTGATTCATTGTTGACAAAAAAATTGACGAGGAGCCGTTCATGAAGTTTTCTAAACTTTCCCTTTTTTGTCTCGCTATATTTGCTTTCTCAGATAAATCCCAAGCTGACCTCAGCATGGTTATTTTAGAAAGCGAACCTATTTTCCCGATGTCTATATTCCTCAATCAGGGTCATACGGTAACTTATATTACTGACCGATGTCCCAGACTTTCAGATTCTAGTCCGGAGGGGCGAATTAAAATTGCCAAGTGTAATCCGGGCGAGCCACAAGGTGTTGTCATTAATCATCACACGGGTCTGGGTAAAGAAAACTACGATTGGTTTATTAGCCGGCCTTCGACATTTTTCTACGGTGTAGACCAACCCCATTTGACACCTCTTATTACAAATAAAAAGGTAAAGAATTTAGCGGAGCAATCAAGCTTTGTAACTCAAGAATTTCAAAAAGCCATACGACTTGGTCCCGATGGAAAACCGCCAAAAGGGTTTATTGAAGGTGAATGGATTACAAATGTGGCACAAGTCTACACTCGAGAAGCTTATGCCTTCACCATGAAAGTATCCCAAGAACAAGAAGATATGATTGTGGATCGTCTCAATAAAGACCCCAACACCTCTAAATTTGATCTCATTTTTAATAATTGCTCGGATCCGAGCGAATTTTGGCTCAATTATATTTTCCCTGATTTTAGCCATACGATGATGTCAAAAGCTTCAGGTCTGGGATTTATGGCCACACCCAAAGGAGTTGCCCAAGACATAGTAAGCTATGCAGAAAAACACCCCGAAGTAGAATTAAACATTTCAAAAGTCACCGAAATTCCGGGGACATTTCCACGAAGTGTAGATGTGATATATCCGTTAGAAAATACTTATATGAGTGTTTGGACCCCGGCTATTTTGGGGTTTCAATCCCATACTTGGAATTTACTGCAGTTGAGCACCATGCACGGGTTGCTATGGGTAACTATGGGTTCTTTGGTATTTCACCAAGTTATCAATCGTTTTGATATACCTCATGCCTACTTAGAATACGTCAGTCCTCAAACAGTTGAAGCTGCTAGAAAATTAAGAGAAAAACGGCAAGAACAAGACGAGGCGAGAATTGCTTTTAATACTGCCTATCACGGCGAAGATAAACTTCGATACGCCAACAAACTTTCAAAAATTGTTGATGAACTATCGGTACTATCAAAGGATCCCCAACTCAAAAGAGAAGAGATTCTCGGCACTGACACTCAATGGAATAGTTATGAGGTAAAATTTGATAAGGTTTGGCGTGCAGTAAAAAATCGTAGAGATCTTCCCCAAGAAGTAAGAGAGTTGCTTGCTGACGAAATCAAACCCTGGCCTATTGCAAAAAAGCTCCTAAAATTATTCGAAGAAAAAGGCGAGTTCAAAGAAGTAAATGGAAACATGGAAATGACCATTCAGTTCGCCGGCGAAGAGAAAATCAGAAAATCTGGAATCACCGTCAGTACGGTCGATGACGAAGTCAATAACGACGAAGTTCTTGCCTCATTAATCATGCTGGCTCATGTTGCTTACGATCTAGATGCTAAACAAAAAGATCGCCCCACATTAGGGAATTTTGAATTATTTTGGGATCAGATGATGTTGTTTTTCTCAAGAGTTCACTTCGCGATCGATTGATTCTATAAAAATAGCGTAGCGCCCAGGGAAATTTCTCGAAGTAAATAGTAATTGTAAAAACCGCCGAGAAGCAGATTTTTGATTGGCGCAAACTGAATTCCCACAAAATTTTCTGTTTTAACGGCCTGTGTGACGAGGGTTTGGGAACCAAAATCAAAATTAGATCTGGTGGAGTCCTCCGTTCGGTTTCCTAAGGTAATAATCCACCGGCTAATAAAAACACTACCCAACAAAAGCGTAATTGTCATATTTGGTAAGGATTCTGAATACAAATTAACTCTGGAATAATCTAGGGCTAAGCTATTCAAAAACATACCCACCGAATATGTTTCAGAAAAATATCTAAAGTTATACTTTAGATTCAAACCATAAGGAGCGAAGTCGATGAGTGTTTCATCTTTCGAATTTGAATACCCAAATGTGAACGGGCCCATAACTCCTGCCAAACCAGCCCCGGGCCAAGTCGTACTTGTCTGCTTATTGTGCTTAGCCATCAGTCCTAAATTGATCTGAAAACGATCCAGGCCCGTCGAACTATTTTTTAATACTGAAAAAGCTGTGGCTAGTGTCACCTTTTGAGAGACATATTTATCTTTGTCAATTTTTCTTCTTAAATAGTCCGGGTCTAATTCAAAACCCGGCGGACCAAAAATAGTCTCCTCATTGTTGGTTGGCGTTATGGCCGCACCAATGCGGCCAGTACCTTTGACAATGGCAAAATCCCAGAGGCCTTTGTAGGTGATGCCTTCGATTCCGAACCCATCTTCTACCGGGACCGACGCAGGATTCAAATTGATGCTGGAACTACGAGAAGGGTTAGCTTCGGCTCCTACTCCCTTGGCTCCTAAATAATTGCATATCTCTAACCCAGAATCGCAGGCGAGAGCACCAGCATTTTCAAAAATGAAAAAGAAAAATAACAACCCGCGTAGAATAGAATTAGTCATCTTGCCTCTATGTTATTAAATAGCTAAATTTAGTCAAAAACAACAATTTCGTTACTTGCCTAGTTTAAGATTAGTGTTAAGCTTTTTTCAGAATGAAAAAAGTTTTTTGGGCTTTGCAAATCCTCATTATTACGGTTTGTACCTCTGGTTACTTTGTCACCAAGCAAGGTGACGAAGGAAATCTCACAAGCTCATTTCTAAAAAACAAAATCTATCCGTTTTTAATAACTGCTGACGGGGGTTACACAAACGTAAAATTCAAAATGAGGGGGCCGAGGGAGCCAAATGCCAAAATAGTGATAGTGGCTATTGATGATGAGTCTATCGAAAAATTAGGTCGATGGCCCTGGAGCAGAGATATCGTAGGATTTTTAACTCATCAGATAATACAATCGGGAGCAAAGGTCGTTGGATTTGACGCTGTTTTTTCTGAAGCAAAAGAAGTTATCCCAGAGGATTTAAAGAAAAAACTGGCACATTCACAATTTGCATCAGAATTGGCCGAGTACGATACTGATGCCAGATTTACTGAAGTTATTCAAAAGTATGCTGACAAGTTAGTCTTGGGCTGGGCCAGCGAAACAAATTGTAGACCCCATGAAAATCTAATTGACCAATGTAATGTCACTGATCCTAACGATATAAAAACTCATCCCCCGGGATTTGACAGGTATTCAATCAAATCTGTTATAAAACCCGAACCTTTTGATCCCCAACAATCCCGCCTGGTTTCAGTGGCCACATTTTTATCTAATATTCAGCCGTTTAATGAAGTCTCAAAGCACCAAGGTGCTTTTATGACCTATTCGGATGCTGACGGTTTTATAAGAAGAGCAACTCCCATCTACATGGCCAATGGAAACGTCTACCCAAGTCTTGCTCTTGAAATGGCGCGGGTTGGGTTAAAAGACGATCTTCATTTGGCCATGGATGATAATTACCATGTTCATGACCTTCGTTTCATTAAGTCTAGAAAAGTAATTCCAGTAAACAACCGAGGTGATTTAAAAATCAATTTTCTTGGTCCCTCTTACTCGTTTCCGTATGTACCGGCCATTGCGGTCTTGAGTGAGGATAAGATATTGAAATATGGTCGCACCCAAGAGTTTTCTGCCACTAGGCAAGATCTCTTCAAAGATGCTTACGTGCTCATTGGTGCCAGTGCTATTGGTGTTTATGACATGAGAGTATTTCCGTTTGATGAAAACACACC
>JAHFAE010000150.1 GCA_023250675.1 Oligoflexia bacterium
GTAGAAGAACCTATTGCAAGAAACGAAGTTATAATTAATTTTAGTGGTGAACTTGTTCGTGTAGAAAATAAAACCAAACAAGATTTACGACCGGGCCAAAAAGTTTTACTCGTTGTGGAATCCACAATTCCTTTGCGGCTCAAATTATTAAACCGCAGCTGCAAGCCTTCGAATTCAAATCAATATTTAGATGTCATTGCGTAAAAAGAAAAATCTACTGCCTAGCTGTAAAAACTTGTCGGTCAGAAAACTGGGTATCATTTGCTTCTAAAATAAAGTCCCATCTAATCTTTATTGTCCCGTCGTTTTCAACGATTCCCGTAGGAGGGTTCGGAAAAGGAGCTGCTGCCTGAAACGCTTCGACAGCTGCGTCATCCAAATCTTTTAATCCAGATTCACCCAGTACTTGAACACGAATCAATTTACCCGCTCGATCTAAGGTGATGACAAGTTTTGTAATGCGTTCTTCGGCCGAGGCGAGATGACGTCCACTCATAAAGAGACGAGTGATTTTTTCTTTGATTTTAGGTTCCCAGAAAATCCGCAATCGTTCTTTGATTCGGGAGTAATAGGAGTAATATACAAATTCTCGTGAACTCAACAGAGTTTGTGGCCCTGTTTCAACTTCTTTGAGATGATCGTCAGTCTGACTTACGGGACCCGGGTTAGGAACTCCAACTTGTACATTGTCCCAATGAAATTGGGGTTTCAGGGCCGATATAGACGGCAAAGTCACGTCGCTGAATTCGGCAGTAAGTAAGTTTTTTTGTTTTGTTGCTTTACGTTGCTTTTTTTCTTTAGTTTGATTTTTTTGTTCGGCATGAAGAGTTGGCTTTTTCTCGACCTGGCCTTCTTTGGCGTCGTTTTGAAACTTGCCAACTTTTGCAGCCTTAGTTTCTTTTGCGACTCTTTGATTGTAGCGGGACAAAAACTTCGCATTTTTGTCTAACTCATTGTTAACTCGTTTTTCATCTTGTTCTACGATTTGTCTTGCCTTTTTGTCTTCATCGGTCTCGTCTAATTTTTCAAATTTGCCATTGAGAATAGTAACATCAATTGATTCATGGGGTTGGGATGGAAGCTGAATCAAATAAACATAGATTCCCGTACCAAAATGCATAGCCAGTGAAATGGCAAAAGCAGCAATGATGAACCAAGATTTCATGGTATTCACTAATCGGCTTTTGGGGGCCATATCTTAATAATCACCCAGATCGGACTGCAAACGTAAGGCCTGAAAGCCGCCATACCAAGGGCTGGCGCCAAATCCGCACCTTGGACAACTTAAAACTAAGAGTTAATATCAAGAGATGCGGATGCGTGTGGCTGGAATGACAGATGTGGGTTTAAAGCGCGAAAATAACCAAGATCATTTTCTTGTTGATGATGAACTCGGTTTATTTGTCGTGGCTGACGGAATGGGCGGCCATCAAGGTGGAGAAGTGGCAAGCCAGTTGGCCGTTCAAGCCATTCATCAGACTGTAAAAGAATTTCAGAATATAGAAAACCCCCAACCCCCAAGAGAAGTTCTCCAAAAGGCCTATGCTTCGGCCTGCGAGAAAATCTTTAAACGAAGTTTAGAGACTTCAAATCTCAAAGGCATGGGAACAACCGCGGTAACAGCCCTTCTCAAAGGTCAAATTCTGTATTTGGCCAACGTAGGTGATAGTCGCGCGTATCTTATCCATCCCCCCCATATTTGGCAGATCTCAGAGGACCATTCTTTACTAAATGAGCAAATAAGAGCGGGATTAGTTCGTCCAGAACACGCCGCAGTTTTTGCAGCCAAAAACGTAATTACAAGATCAGTTGGTTTTGAAGAGTATGTAACGTGTGACGTCATTGAACGAAAACTTCAAGAAGGTGATTATATTTTGCTTTGTTCTGATGGGTTAAGTGGAATGATTTCTGACCGTCGGATCGGTGATGTTTGTCTCACTCTTCCCTTTGAAGAAGTCGCGCCGAGGCTTGTCGAGGAAGCAAAGAGAAATGGCGGAGACGATAATATTACGGTGATCTTTTTAGGTACCTTTATTGAAAGCGAAGCGTCAAAAAGTCCCTGATTTTATTTAAGAATTTGACTCAAAAGTCCGATACGTATACAAAATAAGAAGTTGTTTTGACTGATTATTTTGATATTTGTGTGGGGTACGTGTTGGATAACAAATTCATTACGGTAATGGTTATTCCAGACCGCAAAAGTAAGCTGAAAAAGCTTGTGATTTCGGCAAGTCACCTCAAGCTAGGCCTATGTCTTGGAGCTTTTGTTTTGGTTTTATTTGCCGCAGTTTTGGTCGACTACGTTAGTCTTCTAACTCAAGGCATCGAGAATAAAAGACTCCATGCAGAAAATTCAGAGCTTCGTGCCCAATTTCAGGTCGTTGAAGGCAAGTTAAATAGTCTCGAAACGGCCCTTGATCGCATCAAAACATTTTCGACAAAACTCAAATTGATTACTGCTGTCAATGATCCTGATAGAGGCCTTAATTTGGCCATGGGCCCAATTTCACATTCAGCTCAAGCCGTGGACGAATTAACAGAAAATCCTCAGAATCGAATTCCGGCAAATAGGGTAATGGAAGAACCTCTTTTTAAACCAAGATCTCTGAGTGAACTGACCAATGGGGAATTGGCGCGAGAAGAGGATCATGATTACAGCAAACTCAGCATTCGCATGGATCAAGTGGCTCGAATTAGCCAGCTTCGTGAACAAGGAGTTTTAGAACTTTGGGAATTGCTGCAAGATCGCTCAGCGCTTCTAGCGGCTACTCCGTCATCTAAGCCAGCTCAAGGTTGGTACACTTCACAATTTGGTTACAGGCTTTCACCATACAGTGATAAGCCTATGATGCATGAAGGACTAGATATCGCTGCTGCTCCGGGAACTCCTGTTTATTCCACGGCTGATGGTGTGGTGACGTTTGCTGGTTACGATGCCGGATACGGTAAACTTGTCGTTATAGATCATGGCTACGGTGTTGAAACTCGATATGGGCACAACGCCCAAATTCACGTTTCTTTGGGGCAAAAAATCAGGCACGGCGATCTCATCGCTGCTGTGGGTAACACTGGTCATTCAACGGGTCCCCATCTTCATTACGAAGTGCGGGTAAACGGCGCGCCCATTAATCCCATCAATTATATATTAGAAGAATAACCTCTACTATTTGTGGGCAATAGTGAGGGCTACGACAATGCCTTGCGGTTTCTGTCAATATGTGGGTATTAGTGAGAGGTCTATCGCTTGCTGTATTGGTAGCGAGCGCGAGCTGAACGTTGACCGTATTTTTTACGCTCTTTCATGCGGGGATCGCGAGTGAGAAGGCCTGCTTTTTTTAAAGTAGGGCGAAGCTCAGCATTAAAAAGGATCAAAGCTCGGGCAATTCCGTGGCGAATAGCCCCCGCCTGGCTCGCTTCTCCGCCTCCTGCTACAGTAACATTGAGATCAAATTTGCCGGTGGATGCAGTTACATCCAATGCCTGTTGCAAAATCATTCGACCTGTTTTTCTTTGAAGATATTTATCAAAGGGCAGCGCATTAACAATGATAGTTCCACGGCCGGGTTTCAGAAAAACTCGAGCGGTGCTGGTTTTTCTTCGTCCAGTTGCATAAAATATTTTTTCTGCTGCCATTTAAAAATATCTCCTTATTCAGACGGCGTTAAGCTCTGAGGGTTTTGCGCTTTATGGGGATGATCGGGTCCTGCATAAACTTTGAGCTTCATAATCATTCGACGAGCCAATTTGTTTTTAGGTAACATTCCCTTGACAGCTTCGCGAATGATAAAATCAGGCTTCGTGGCCCTCATCTGTTGAGCTGAAATGGTCGTCAATCCGCCAAACCATTCGGAGTGACGGTAATATTTTTTTTCTACCCACTTGTTTCCGGTCATTTCAATTTTTTCTGCATTCACGACAACAACAAAATCACCGGTGTCCACATTCGGAGTGAAGGTAGGCTTGTCTT
>JAHFAE010000151.1 GCA_023250675.1 Oligoflexia bacterium
TCGACCAAAGCTCTGCGCCCTAATTTGAGAGAAGTTGGTCGCTACACCGGCATGATATTTTTTATACCGGTGCAGGAATGGGCAGAAGTGTATTTTGGGTGTTGCTTTTATACAGAAGTGATCTTAAATGAATCTACGCGTCAAGCTACTGCCGACCATATAGAAATTAAATTGATTCTTAACGAAAAGGTCATTTCGAAATTAGATAAACTTCGAGGGCTACTATTACATAAGCATCCCAATTTATCCTACTCTGAGCTCATAGACGAACTTACAAACATGGCCATAAAAAAGCTAGATCCTGAGGAGATGGGATCAAGAAGAAACTCTACCAAGATTAAGAGTACAACACCGCCGCTGTCGGCGGTAGAAAGACCGGATAATCAAAAGCCAAAAACTCCCACGTCGGCGGTGGAACAGCCAAACAAACAGAACTCAAGATATATTCCTGCAGCAGTCAAAAGGGCCGTTTGGAAACGAGATAAGGGCCAGTGCGTATTTAAAGAATCAGAGAACCACGAACAATGTGGGTCAAGATTTCAATTTGAATATCATCACGAAATACCATTTGCCAAAGGGGGCAGGCCCCTATTAGAGAACATCGAGCTCTACTGCAAACGTCATAACACTCACCGGGCTATCACCGATTTTGCCATAGAAAGAATGCAAGAATTCGCACCAAGGTCTGTCACCTAATGGTCTGTAAGATTGTTGGCATGATCAATGAGATCCACTGATTAAAAATATTATATTAACTATTCCTGAAAATATCACTTGACTCACTTTGAGTTCTTACCTATAAACCGTTTCGTACTGACAGCACTGCTTAAAACAGACTGTCTTCTAGATTCCTAAAAGTTTGTTGCGTCCTTTTACCACCCATCGTGGGTGAATTTTCGGAGCAAGTGATTTTTAAGACTAGGAGTAGTCATATGAAGTTTCTAACTGTTTCTCTTTTAATTTCTGCAACAACCCTTTTCTCGATGAATACATTTGCAAGCGGTTTTGTCTGCCGTGGCCAAGGTTATTCAGCCAAATTGTACAACGAAGTTGATCCAAGCCGTGGAACACAAAATCCCGCCATCTTAATTGTTTCTGGTGATTCAACCGGTACAATCGCCACAATCCGTGGGTCTGAAATTGACAAAAGTTCCACCTCTAGCACCGTCGTTTATGAAGGCCGAACCAACGACTACAAAACTGGCCGATTTTTGTCAGTTTCTCTTTCTGTTGCAAAACAGCCTTTGCTTGGTTCAGATGGAACTCAACACCATGGCCGTCTTGTTGTAAACGCTGACAACGGTCACTGGGTCGCCAATATGGTTTGCAATCGTTATCTCAAACAATAATTAAGTTTTTAATTCTAAAATGGGCCGCTTTGAAAGAAGCGGCTCATTTTTTTTGTATAACATTTCGAAACTGATTCTCAAATTCTATCCATACTTCAATTCCTGATTGAGAAACATGATTTTCAATGAGCGTTTCACGAAGTAAAACCAGTCGTCGGTCAAAATGCCCTTTTAAAATGGGGGGAAGTTTTGTATGGGCAAATTTAGGAGTTTTCCCCTCGTAATCTTGTATCTTGCCCATGGCTTTTAATAAAAAAGATTTTTGCTGATTAACGATACGGTTTAAGTCTTTATTTACAAAGAAAAAACCGACTAAAATATCTCCGGCCATTTTTTGATAAAACTGGGTCAATACTTTTTGGATTCCCTCTTCGCCTCCCAGTTCATCGTAAACTTGAGCTAATTTTTGAGTCATGATTCTGCTCTGGCTTGAAAGTAAGAATAGTAAAAAATACTGTCTTTGGACCTACGAAGTCGATCTAACTCTTTTTTCATTTTGTTGACCAATTTAAAATCAACATTGCCACTTTTGAGTAGGGCTGGAGCTCCGCTGAGCATGAGTTTGGTCCAGTATTTAATAAATTGAGCTCTTTTTCTAGGTTGTCTTGAATCAAACAAAAAGGGCCGTACTTTGAGATCGACGTTTTTGAATCCAGTTTCAGATAGAAGATGTCCAAGTTGGGCCCCAACAAAAGGGTGGCCTTTCATATTCCATTGAACATCATTGTACCTAAACCAATATTCGATGATAGCAGGGCTATAGGGCTCAACAAAAAGTGAAGCGTTTTGGACTTCGGTACAATAAATAACAGATCCCCGTTTTAACAATCGTCGAACTTCTTTTAAGACTCTCTGCGGTTTCGGAACGTGTTCTAAAAACCAACATAGAAATGCTCCGTCAAATGACTTATCAGGCAAGTGCATCTCTTGCGCGTCCTGAACTTCCAAAATCACATCGCCCCTATTTATTTCTTTTTTAAGAAGATGTCTTGCCGTTTCAATTTGGCGTGGTGAAGAATCTATTGAAACCAGACGAGTATTCGGAAATCTCTTTCTTAGAATCAAAGTCTGGGCACCAACTCCACATCCGACTTCGAGAACTCGTTTGCACTGTGAAAAATCGATATTTTCGTATGTATGTTCCTCTAAGAATTTGGCTTGAAAAATAAGTCTTTTTTGCTCTTTGTCAGAAAACCCATGGAGATATTCTTGTTTATTGTTTTTCAGGCTCACCTTTATCTAAAAGAAAATTCTACAATTTCAAATTCTTTAATTCCACCGGGAGTTGTTACTGAAATGACTTCTCCATCGGTTTTGCCAATCATAGCCCGCGCCAAAGGCGAAGCTATGGATAATCGCCCCGCCTGGACATCGGCTTCATCCACACCTACAATTTTGTAGGTTACTTTTTTATTATTTCCATTACTGATGTCTTCTAACACGACTGTAGCCCCAAACACGATGGTTTCACTTTTGGTCTTTTTTGGGTCAATGACTTGGGCACGGGCAAGCTTACTATTAATTTCTTGAATGCGACCTTCAATAAACGATTGCCTTTCTTTGGCTACGTCATACTCGGCATTTTCACTTAAGTCGCCATGGCCCCTAGCCTCTTCGATGGCTCGAATTGCTTTGGGCCTTTCGTTTTGAAGGAGGTTTTTTAGTTCCTCTTCAAGTTTTTTCTTACCTTCAATTGTCATCGGGACTGATTCTTCGCTCACAAAATGCTCCTATTAGCAAAAATTGAAGACCGAATGTTATAACTTATCTGCAAAATTCACGCAAGGCTCAATTTTAATTAGTTATTCCAAATACTTACTGGATTGGCAAGGATGGTCGCTTAATGAATCGGTCAATAACCCAAGGCGAATACCGAGAAAGATAGTAGGCAAGATTACCGTCAAATGTAGGCAGAATCATGAACTTACCTTTGGGCAATTCGCGAAGTAGGACCTTTGAAACCTCTTCTGGGTCAACGACTTTAGCTTTTTCTTCAATTTTTAAGACTTCTTGAGGCTTATTCTTATTTTCTTTTTGTAACCCAGGCGTTCTCGTGTTGGGAGGGCATAAAACCGAAACTTTAATGCCAAAGGGTTTTAATTCTTGGCGTAGGCTTTCTGAAAATCCAATCGCGGCATACTTACTTGCGCAGTAACCCGTGTAGCCAAACAACCCTAAAAACCCTGCCATTGATGAAGTGTTTACAATATGGCCTTTTTTCCCTTTGAGAAAATAAGGCAAAATCGATTTCACAGTATGCACGAGACCAAAATAATTGAGGTCCATCATTTGTTTAAAGACATCAATATCAAGGTCATTCACGTATCCAGGGTGCGCAAACCCAGCACAATTTATCAAGAAATCTGGGGTGCCGTAAGTATCCACCAAGTTATTGAATGCTGACTTAGTTGCCAAGAAATCGGTCACGTCAAATGACGAGAATGCAAGAATTTGACTTGCAGAAATTTTTGTTGGTTCAATTTCTTTAACTGCCGATTGAAGTTTTGAAGGACTTCGAGAACATATAATGACATTTGCTCCCAAGCGAATTAAATCTTTTGCAATGGCTTTACCTATGCCTTCTGATCCGCCAGTTAAGAATACTAACT
>JAHFAE010000152.1 GCA_023250675.1 Oligoflexia bacterium
TCCGCCTCAAGAGGGCCCCCTCTAATGAGGACCAGCCCTAATTTATAAAATTACAGTGCTATCAATGTTCGTAAATACATTCTCCTTCATGGCTTCTCGATCAAGCGTTGTCACAACAGTTTTATTCTTAATACTTACAATCAATGCGTTATCACCCATAAGCACCAACGATTCACGGCTCCCTTTTTTGGCTGCTTTTTCAACAGCGTCATTGAGTCGAGCCAAATCTTCTGGCTTAAAAGTAATTCCTCGCATGGCCATTCGATCTAAAGCGTGCTGACTAAACTTAATTCCATTAATATTACACTGAGCCGCAGGACCTGCATTGGGAGAATAAAGTTTTGTATTGAGTATCTCACCAAAGCCCGGCGCCTTAGAGTTGGTCTCAACGTTAGAAACACTTGGGGCGCTAGTAGGAATTGCACCTACCCCACCTGTGCTCACTGAACCCAGAGACTTATCGACGACCAACTTTACCCCCTTCTGGCATCATATGATTGGCCGCTTGGGTGTCTTGCCCTTTTATTTTCTGTAGGACTTTACCAGTAGTAGGAGCAGCCGATCTCATTGCCTCATCAGTATTCTGCTTTTCTTTTAAGCTGTCATCTTCAATTCTTTGAACATCTTGAATCCTAACCTTTTGATCACCGACCATTAACATTGGTCCCTCAGGAGTATAATTAATCCCCGTGATGGTCCCCTTGGTTTCGGTCATCACGGCCACTTTGTGACCGGCCGTCGTCTCAGCTTCCACATTAAAAATGTACTTGCCCGGCTTTACATCTCGATTGTTTGAATCAACACCATTCCAAACAATCTTATTGGCTCCGGCTTTAAGACCGCCGTACTCAATAATTTTAACCGTGGCACCAAGTTCATCGGCGACAGTTACTTTTACCTTGGCTGCATCAGTGCCTAAATTAAATCTTAAATCTGTGGCCTGATCACCTGCCTGGCGAAAGATTTGCCGCGTGTCAGCTTTGATGGCTTTACCCAAAAAGTTGAGAGCTTCAAACTTTTGCATGGGGTCTTGGGCCTTGCCGAGATTCTCCAAGTTCTTGTTCACGTTAAATAATTGCTCAAGGCTTGTGAACTGGGCAAGTTGGGCTGCCATCTCGTGACTCTGCATGGGATTCATGGGGTCTTGATTCTTCATTTGGGTGAGCATAAGTTTCAAAAAATCGTCTTTGTCTAAAGTATTATGAGCTCGACGAACTTTTTGTGAAACTTCTTTGCCACCGGGATTAGCTATTTGATTGAGCTTCTCCCCGATGTCTTTAACACCATCGCCACCTTTACTTGACGGAGTGGCCGCCTCCAAGTGCAAAGCTTGGTCACCAAAATCGTGGTTCTGCACAGCTTTTGACCAACCTTGCGTTCCTACTTTTGAAGAAATCATCTCAACCCTTTCCTAAGCTACAACATTAAGTCGTCCTGAACTCACTCCTTGTCGTGGCGGCATGATTCTCGAAGTGCTCACTCTTGAGGCCAAATCACCTCTCATAGCGGCACCTTCAAGAATTTGCTCGCGACGATTTTCTTGCTGCTGATTGAACTGACTGGCAAACTCTCGTGCAGCACCAAAATCAGGTCGACCTTGATTAAAGCCGCCTGCGGTTTTGTCATTCACGGAGACATCCAATTTCTCCATGCTGAGGCTGTGCTGCGCTAATCCGTGGCGAAGTTCGTGAGCGCCTTGTTCAATCAGCTTTTTCACTTCACTTCGCTCCGTCACCATTTGAATATCAACTCTCGGGCCATCCATAGCCACCTTGAGTTGAATTTCACCTAGATGCTCAGGCTTGAGAGTCATTTTCATTTCTCCCCCGCCCTTTTGAGCTAGCATCTGGGCATTATTGATGATGGATTGAATGGCTTCGTGTTTTGAATCCATTCGAGATTCACCGTGCAGTCCCGATACAGCTTTACTTCCACCAACCATAGCTAAATCTGACCCCGGCTGAGCTTTAACAACATTGCTGTCTACCGTAGTCACATTACTCATTGCATCTGCTAAATCAGCTTTGCGATCACTTAAAACCGCTCGGGTGTCAGTTTGAAGCTTTGACATTTGAGCTGATTTCTCATGGCCACTCACATTTGCTTTTGGTGATTCACTGTGAGCTTTGTACTGATTGAGCGCTTGCTGAGGCATGGGGGTTTGGCTTTCTTGACCTTGCCCTCGAGCTTGACTTTGACCTTGTTCAAACTCTTGGCCCTTAGACTCAGCTCTTACTAATGGTGCTGAAACTTCAGCCGAAGTCGAAACATCATTGGGAACGGCAATTATACCTTCTTTTGCCTCGGGCTTGACTTGAACCATTTGGTTCTTCAATTCTGCATGATTACTTGGTCCTAAATTCTGCCCATACTTTGACGCTACTTCTTTGGCTTCAGGTTTTAAAAGACCCGCAGGGGGTACAGTAATATTAGCCATAGGCATCTGATCTTTTTTGTCGATCATCTGCATTTGAGCTAACATTTTGGAGTACATCCCAAGTGCTTTTGATTCATCGGTAGAATCTAAATTCAAATTCTTAATCACTTGAACCATGGTTTGCTCGGGCGGCATTTGCATTTGCCCCGGGGTTAACTGTTCAAACGCTTTGACAAGTCGGTCTCGCGAAACTCCCAGTTCATTCTCGAGCGAGGCCATAAACTGAGCGATTGGTTTTTGAACAGGCACAGAAGGTCTACTAGCTTCCACAGTCTCGGCCATCATCATCACTTTGTTTGAGGGCTGCATAGCCATCATCGTCGGAGCATTCCAAAGCCCTTGTTCTTGCAATGATGCTTTGGCATCTTCGTCGATACTTAAGTTTGCAACACGAGCAACAGGATAACTGACAGCGGCTCCCTCATAACTTTCGGCCATTAAATCATCGTGGTCTCCATTCAAAGCCTTTGGGTTAAAACCATTTGAGTTCAATGACTGGGCCGAATAATTATCGTAGGATTCATCGTCCCTGTTACTGCTGGCTCTAGGCTGCATAAATGGCTTTTTAGTCGGCCCTTGGGGTGCCGTTGCTTCATAGGCATCGTCAGTGGATTCAGCCAATTCTTCTTGAGGCATGGAGGCTTCAGGTACTGGATGAAAAGGCATTGGAGTTCGAGGAAAAACGGTTCTCGATTTCCAAGTTTAGGTTTGTCTGTTCTGGCCGTGCTATTTAATACTTGGCCAAAAGTCATTCCCTCTCCTTTATCACTGCCTTTAGATTCTCGGGCTGAGGTCTTCTTCGTACTTTGCGTATCAGAAAAAAATGATACGGGACTAATACTTTCTTGCGCCATAATTTTGCTTCCTCCTTTCTATAGATTTGCTTAAATAAAGCTACCCAATATTATTTGGCTTGACCTTTCTTCTATCGAGCAACAGCTGGCTCTCTAAAACCTGCGTAGCGCTCTGATAATTTCTTAGCCTTTTCAAAATCCATAAGGTTTAATATTTCAGCAGCACTTTTGTTTTTCATTTTTACTAAAATTTCAACGGCAAGGTCTTCATTGATACTTTCAATGACCTTGGCCGCTTGAACGGGCTTCATGTTTGTATACACAGACACTAAAGCTTCCACTTTTTGTTGGTCCACCTTCACTTTGTCTTCAAGTTTGGCTGCAATTTTATTTCTAACCTCTTCTAAAGCCCCAAGACGTTTTTCTAACTCAAGCTTTTGTTTCTGCAATTCTTCTTCCAACTTGGCAAGTTCAGCCTCTTTTACATCAAGTTGCTTTTTTCTAGCTTCTAACTTCGTAAAAAGAGTGATGTCTTCAGTCGTCCAAGTCTTTTGGGCCGGCTTAGCAACAGGCTTTTCAGGTTCAGCACCTGTCGCCTCTTTTTCCTCAGACTTTGGGTCAGTCTCGGCCGATTTTGCCGGCTTTGCTTCAGAAGCTGGCTTTGCTTCTTCGCCATGGGTTTCAGCATTAG
>JAHFAE010000068.1 GCA_023250675.1 Oligoflexia bacterium
CGTACCCGATATTTTGAGACACGGCTTGCCTTGCCTCTTCGAGGTTAATGGCGGGCTGATCGTCGTATTGAACCTTAACTTTACCTTCTTGGGGAGTTGAAATTCCGATGAGTAGATTTAATAGAGTACTTTTCCCTACTCCTGAGGGGCCAGAGATCACGAGAGTTTTTCCGGCGCCTAAATCTAAACTAAAATTATCAAAGATATTTTTTTCAGACTTCGGATAATGAAAGCTCACATTTTGGGCCGACCATGCAATGGGAGTCTTAATCTTAACTAATGGGGCCTCTACGGTTTCTTTTTTGTAGACGGTTTGATTAAACGAATTTTCCCACCACACCACCATGTCGCTCAAAAATGGCAAGAAAAAAGCAATGCTCGTGGTATTTTTAGAAATATCGGCCACATCTTGAACAAAGCGCATAAATAAATAGAGGTAAGGAATAAGAATCATGGATCTAAATTCTGAATCAGAGTTCATAACGACAACAATTAAACAGAATACCGATACACCGATGGCTTGGGGTATGGAATGTTTGATGCCGCTGAGTTTGGCAAAATCCACAAAACTATTTTGGTAAAATCTTAAGCTTTGGTCAGCTTTTTTTTCTTCTTGTAGATGGGTCCCATAGATTTGAATGAGTAAAAGATTTTTAATCGTCATAAAAAAATGACGGTTTTGTTTGTCCGCTTCGAGCTTTAAGTTTTTTCCTATTTTTCGAACTTTATTATCAAAAGCATTTAAAACAAAAAATAAACAAAATAGGACTAAAAAAACCAGAGATGTTGTCTTCCAACTCATAAAAAACAATTGGATAAAAAGGGCCGATGCAGTAACGGCTTTGGCAAATATCTCTTGAATGGTTGTAATTCCTGTCAGAGAATTGAGCATGCGCTCATTATAAAGAGAAGAGGCATATCCACTACTTACCGATTCACTTCTGAATACCCAAGACACGATCCAAGATCTCATTCGGTATTTAAGGCGCTCTTTGATAACCATAGTAAAATACATTTGTGAACAAGTCAGAAGGGCTTTTAACAGCCCTAGGGTAAAAATCAGAGCTAAAACCTGATACAAGGTGTCGAGTTGGAGCCACCGCATATACGAAGGTGTTGGAGGTTTTTGTTGAAACAAGCCAAGAGTTTTAAAAAGAATTTGAATGGAATAAGCGAACCCATATTCGACGACAAACAGAAGTATAGAAGCAACGCCAATTAATAAGAATAGAAAAAGTGCGGGGCGCCCCAAGAAACCATAAATTTTCAGATGAAACGATGGGTCTAAAAGCCTTTTTAAATTAAATTTTTCGGGTCTACTCATGAACTTACGAAATCCCTATCTAGAACCAGGTCTAGCCATTTTGAACCAAGAAAACACAGATCTAATTTGTTTACAATGACTTCGTCTTCATAATATAAAAATGATCTTTAGTAAATTGAGGGTAAGACTATGAAATTCTTGAATATCGGCCTTGGTTCTATGGGTAAGCGTCGACTTCGTAATCTTCACGCCCTAGGGCATCGAGACATCGTGGGTTTTGACCCCAGTGAAGCTCGTCGCAAAGAGGCAGAAGAAAAGTACCAAATCAAAACAACGGGTCATTTGACGCCAGAGCTTATGGACGAACGGGAGTTTTTTATTATTTCTACTCCTCCCGATCGCCACCTCGAATATCTGCAACTTGGAGTTCAACACAAAAAACCTACTTTTGTTGAAGCCAGTGTTTTAAGTGATGGCCTCTCTGAGGTCGCCATGGAGGCCCATAAGCAAAAAGTTATTGTGGCTCCTTCATGCACTCTTCGATTTCACCCGCTCATTAAGGTGATTAGAGAGCTTGTAAAATCTGGAAGGTACGGAGCCGTCTGTAATTTTTCTTACCACATGGGGCAGTACCTGCCTGATTGGCATCCGTGGGAGCACCCCAGAGATTTTTATGTGGGTCAGAAAAAAACCAGTGCGGGCCGTGAGATGGTGCCCTTTGAAATGACATGGCTTGTGGATGTGGTGGGAATTCCTCGTGAGGTAACCGGCTTTCATGGTGGCACTCATGACATGGGTGTCGATATCGACGACACCTATTCGGTGAGCATGCGATTGCCCGGCAAAGCCTTGGGCACGCTCACCGTTGATGTGGTTTCTCGATTTGCAACGAGGTCTTTGATTTTAAATATGGAGCGCGGCCAAATTCGTTGGAATTGGGAAGAAAAAATCGTAAAACTTTTTGATGCTAATACTAAGAATTGGGTTCACTACTTTCAGCCCGAAGGTCAAGCAGCCGTTGGTTATAATGTGAATATTTTAGAAGAAATGTATGTAGAAGAATTGGGTCGATTTATTCATGCGGCAAAGGGTGGCGCAGCTTTCCCGAATACTTTATCAGATGATATTAAAGTTTTGAGCATTTTGGAAAAATCAGAATCAACCAACAGAGGTGCCGTCATATGAAATGCGAAAAAGGAAATGAGCTTTACAGAAAAGCAAAAAAACTAATTCCCGGTGGAACCCAATTATTGTCCAAGCGTCCAGAAATGTTTTTACCCGAGCAGTGGCCATCATATTACACCCGCGCTAAGGGTGTGGAGATCTGGGATATAGATGACAATCGATATATCGATGTTGGAAGCACAGGTATTGGCACCTGTATTTTAGGTTATGCCGACCCTGATGTGGATGCTGCTGTAAAAAAAGCGGTGGATGCGGGCAACTTAACAACGCTGAATTGTCCCGAAGAGATCGAGCTTGTTGAACTACTTTGCGATATTCATAAATGGGCCGAGATGGGCCGCTTTACCCGAAGTGGGGGAGAGTCACTTGTCGTTGCAATTCGCATTGCTCGGGCAGCCACAGGCAAAGATAAAATTGCTTTTTGTGGATACCATGGTTGGCACGACTGGTATTTGTCTGCAAATTTAGCATCGGGCTCAAATTTAGATGCACAGCTTTTGCCGGGGTTAGAACCCGCCGGTGTACCAAGAGGGCTTTCACAAACTATTTTGCCTTTTAATTATAATAAGCCCGAAGAACTTCAAGCCATAATCGATCAACATGGGTCAGAACTTGCAACCATTGTGATGGAGCCCGTTAGAAATGTTGAACCTCAGCCCGGTTTCTTAGAAAAGGTAAGAGAGCTTGCCGATAAATCTAAAGCTGTATTGATTTTTGACGAAGTGACTTCAGGTTGGCGCATGACCTTGGGTGGTTGCCACCTGCTCTATGGCGTTAAGCCAGATATGGCCGTCTTCGCCAAAGGTCTGAGCAACGGTTATCCCATGGGAGCCGTTATTGGTAAACGTTCGATCATGGATTGTGCTCAGAAAAGTTTTATCAGCAGTACTTATTGGACTGATAAAATTGGACCCACGGCTGCTCTTGCCACGATCAGGAAGATGCAAAAAAACAATGTGGCAAAACATATTGGTGTCATCGCTGATCAAGTCAGAACGGGTTGGGCCAAAATCGCCAAGTCCCATGATTTACCCGTGAAAATCATGGGTATGCCCCAGCTCAGCGTTCTTTCTTATGACATTCATGATGGTGATCAAGTACAGGCCCTAGCGACACTGTACGTTCAAGAAATGCTGGATCGAGGGTATTTGGCGGCAAAGACTTTTTATCCCACCTACTCTCACAACGAAAAAATAGCCCAGGATTATCTCAAAACCTGTGATGAAGTTTTTGCCTTGATGGCTAAGGCCCATAAAGAAAATTCAGTCTTGAAGATGCTACGGGGACCTGTGGCTATGTCGGGATTTAAGAGGTTAAATTAACCCATAGCGACTCTGATTTTTTGCAGTTAATTTTGCGGTCTAAAAACTGATATGACGCTGTTTACTTGACGTAATTCTTCTTCAAATCGGTTCTGCCTATGAATGAAGCTTGAAATTGCGTCCAACACCACGGTATTTCTAGCGTTTTGTTCTTCAATCAAAACACCAAGCCTATGGACATCAGACTTAATTGCGAAAATATCTGATTTCATTTCTAACATTTCTGATCTCATTGACGCGAATTCAGCCTTCATTTCTGACCTTAAGCTTGAGATCTCTGATTTCAAACTCAAATCACCTGCAATCATATCTGCTCTTAAGCTTGAAATCTCTGTTTTCAAACTCAAATCGCCCGCAATCATATCTGCTCTTAAGCTTGAAATCTCTGTTTTCAAACTCAAATCGCCCGCAATCATTTCCTCTCTCAAAGTTGAGATTTCGGATTTCATTTCCGACCTTAAGCTTGAGATCTCTAATTTCGAACTTAGATCACCTGCAATCATTTCCGCTCTTAAGCTTGAGATCTCTGATTTCATTCCTGACTTTAGGCTTGAGATCTCAGAACCAACTGATGCGAATTCACCAATCATTTCAGATCTCACGCCAGAGATTTCGGACTTAATGTGACTCTTTAGTTCGTCCCGAACCTCAAAGAGCATCTTTTGTGTGACAGGTACCTCCGACGGTTGGAGTGGGTATTTTTTGGATACTTTTGGAGAAGCCTTTTTCATATTCGAGTAACTTAGCAAAGATAGTGCCAGTCTTCAATGAGCAACAGTTTTGAATTTACCAAAAAATATCCGTTGGTCGGATGTGAGAAAAGACGGCCGGACGAGTTTTGGATTAATCGAGGTTCAATTCAAATATAATGGCATTTATGGGCTCGGATAAATCAAAATTTTGTAAGTTAGCAATGCACCACATTTTGATGGGCATTGCGGTACCGCCCTCGAGTATCGATAACAAGTGCGCTATGTTTTTGGATACTTTCGTAATCAAAGTCATCATGGTCAGTAGCGATAACAACGCAATCAAATTCCTTTAAATTATCCGAAGAAAATGACATCGAACTCAACTCAAAAGAATGTTCTTTTAGTCTGGGGAAATGAGGTACATACGGATCACTGTAACTAAGTTTAGCCCCTTGTGCTCGGAGGAGCTCCATCATCTCTATTGAAGGAGATTCCCGAATATCATCTATATTCTTTTTATAGGCCAAACCCAAAATTAGAATTTTAGAATTTCGAACTGGTTTATTTTGATCATTCAACGCAGAGGCAATTTTTGAGACGACCCAATTGGGCATCGCCGTATTCACTTCGCCGGCCAACTCAATAAAGCGAGTGTGAATACCATATTCCCGAGCTTTCCAAGTCAGATAAAACGGATCAATGGGTATGCAATGCCCTCCTAAACCGGGACCAGGATAAAATGGTGTAAACCCGAAGGGTTTAGTAGCTGCGGCGTCGATGACTTCCCAAATATCTATATTCATTCGATCAGCAACGGTTTTTAACTCATTAACTAAACCAATATTTACTGCGCGATAGATGTTTTCAAGAAGCTTTGTCATTTCAGCAGCTCGAGTAGAACTTACGGGCACGATCTTATCGATGATTTTGCCATAAAGAGCCATTCCCAACTCTAAACAGGTCTTTGTTGATCCCCCTACGACTTTGGGGACTATTTGGGTCCTGAATTGACGATTCCCAGGATCTTCTCTTTCGGGTGAAAACACCAAAAAGGCGTCTTTACCGATTTTTAGCCCACGGCTTTCAATTCTGGGGCGAAATTCTTCTTCTGTGGTGCCAGGGTAAGTAGTGCTCTCAAGACTAAAAAGTTGGCCTGGCTTCATATAGGGAGTGAGGCTCTTCACCGTTTCAACTACATAAGATAAATCGGGCTCATGATGGGTATTTAACGGAGTCGGCACGCAGACAATAAGGGCATCGCAGTTCTTAGCATTTGCCCAATCAGAAGTTACTTTGAGACGTTTGGTGGCCAAACTTTGAGCAATTTTTTCATGGGGAATATGGCGAATGTAGCTTTCCCCCTGCTCAATCTTTTTTATTTTAGTTTCATCGACATCAAAGCCGAATGTAGAAAATCCAGATTCAATAAATCTTAAGATAAGAGGTAGACCCACGTAACCCATGCCCACAACGCCAATAACGGCCTCTTTGCTGTGGATTCTATTGAGGAGCTGATGTTTCATTTCGTTTGATTCCATGGAATAACTTTTTATTCTATTGCTATGCCTATGGCAAGGGTTCACATCGCTAGAAAATTAAAGAAATCAGGGCCTTTTAATAAATAGCCCTTGCCTAGCGTTGGCAGATAGCTAAAGTAAACCATATGGGCCTTTATTCTGATTACATCTTTCCTACATTTTTTGATTGGGTCGTGCCCCATAAGGGTTTTGACGAAAAACGCGAAGAGGTATTAAAGCAGGCCCAGGGCAAGATTTTAGAAATTGGAATCGGGACAGGTCTTAACCTTGACTACTATCCTAAAGAGATTTCAGAAATCTGGGCAGTGGATCCCAATGCGGGAATGCAAAGAGAGCTAAACCGTAAGCTTGCAAAGCGTGAGATCAAAGTTAATTTTTTCTTGGCCCCCGCTGAAAAATTGCCCTTCGATAATGGAGAGTTTAATACGGTGGTCAGCACTCTTACTATGTGCACAATTCCAAATTTGCAAAAGGGGCTTACCGAAATTCGAAGAGTTTTAAAACCCAACGGCAAATTTATTTTCTTAGAGCACGGACTGAGCCATGATTCAAACGTCGCTCGACTTCAAAGGTTTTTAAACCCTGTCCAAAATGTGATTGGATGTGGTTGCAAACTCAATGTCGATGCCGAAGCTGAACTAGCCAAAGCAGGATTTCGAATTGCCTCTATGAACAAAAATTATATTCCCCATTATCCCAAGATTTTGAGCTTTGTTTATCAAGGCGTAGCTCTATAAAATTCATGTACCATTGATAGGTCATTTTAAAAATTATGCAATGTCCTATTACTAAAAAATTCTTCTGCCCTTTGGAGATCTTCTAAAGTATCGATATTAACTAAAGGTTCGTCGATGACTAGAGCATAAGGCGATGAGCCTAAAATAGATTTTGTTTTTAGAAACGAATCAACGCGAAATCCGTAGACGGCTCCGTTACGAATAAATGTGGGTTCAAGGGATTGCCGATTCGGTGGTGCCTGTAAATTTTCGTTTGTCCTGCGGGCTATTCCATTTTCACCAACGGAAAATTGTTTAGAAGGGTGATATTTTACATCGACTTGGGTCACCGTAAATACATGGTCGTGGTCTTTTAGTTTGTTCCAAACATTCTTAATCATGCCGGCCGTTCTTAAGGGTGAACTGGCCTCTAGTAAAAATGCAAATTCGGGTTTGATTTGTAGTTTAGAAAGTTCGCCTAAGGCGTGGATTACCGTATCGACAACATTTGCCGTATCAGTGGCTAAATCTAAAGGGCGTTTGATACTTAAAGCGCCCTGAGCCTTTGCCTCTGCCAATATTTCGTCACTATCACTTGAAACGGCGATTTTTTCAAAGAGCTCAGTTTTTTGAGCGCATTCAATGGCTATGCGTACCAAAGATTTTCCACCAAGTTTTCTTAAATTTTTATTTGGAACGCCTCTGCTACCCCCGCGGGCCGGAATCAGGGCAATGGCTGAAGGCCGAATCATACTCATTGAACACGTTTGAAAAAAACGGAATAGCCAACGGGAAACGAAGTATGAGGCCTAACCTGATTTTTCGTGAATTTTTGATCCATCTCTAACAACTCGGGTAAATGCTTATTGAAAAACCAATCCTCTTTTTCACGGCGCTCATTTTCTGGAATGTACTGAAGGGCTTGAATCCAACAATAAGAAATGGCCTCAAAAGGCCCGCCGGCAGGATGCCAGCTTGTCATTTCTAAACCATGTCGAGCTAGAATAGCTTTAAACCCCCAAGGAGTATACCGAACATAATCGTCGGGAATCTGATGTAGTTCTCTAATCAATGCCTCAAATATGTATCCCGTACCACCAACCTTGAGCAGCCGTGCAATTTCAGCAAACATTGCCTCTTGATTAGAAACATGATGGACCACATTAGGAACCAATACTAAATCGGCACATTGAGAAGGCAAACCCGTATTTTCGATGGGGGCTCTGATTTCTGAAGGAACGCGCAAATATCTTGAATCGTTGGTCCAAGATTTTTGGTAGCCATCTCGCTCTTTTGTGGTCTTAATTTCACAATCCACCACGGTCACTTTTTGCTTATCGAAAAGAGCCGCAAAAAGACTATCTCCCCCGTACACATAAGCCCTTTCAAGAACGACAACATCAGAGTTTTCTTTAGCTTCCTGGCTTATCTGGACAATGTCTTCGATCATTTTTTGAAAGTGAGGCCATTTCGTTTTCGTCTGAAATATTTTTTCGCTTAAAAAAGCAATGTGATCGTGAAGTGAAGGTTTAACAGTTTCAAGGGAGTTCAATAGGTGAGCCTTTTTTGCAGATTATCTAGGGGCATTTGGGCTAGCTCATTGGCGATAATATCGCCCGCCTTTCCATCTCCAAAAACCGGATTTTTCGTGTATTTTCCCCGTTCCATTTGCCGTCTGATTTTGGTGAGAATATCTTCGTGGTTATAGGTCGCATCAACCACATTTTGGCCTCGCTCTCGACCTTGCTGACGCGAACCAATATTGACAACGGGGACACCTAAGTAAGCCCCTTCTCGGATACCACTAGACGAATTTCCAATAAGACACGCACAATTATTTATAACCCTTGCATAATCTTCTACAGAAAAGTTTTTAAAGAAATGCATGTAGTTAGGTTTTTCACGCTCACGAAATACTCTTAAACCCTTAGAAATATCATCAGAGCCTGCATCGACGTTGGGCCATAGCCAGACCGTGGGGATTTTTAACATTGCCATGGCTTTGAGCGTTTCGTTGATTTGTTGAAAGCCAGCTCCGTACTCGGTGGTGACGGGATGTTGAAGGACAACAGCGTACTTACCTGATTTAATATCAAAACTAGGTCCGACACCGCCGTAACGATCAAATAAATTTGCGGGTAATGATAAATCAATTTCACTTATGGCGTCGATAGAAGGACATCCCGAGAGCTTAATTCGATCGGGTTCCTCGCCCATCTTTATTAATCGTTGTCTTGAAATTTCGGTAGCTGGAAAGTGAATATGGGCAAGCTTAGTAATGGCGTGACGTACACTTTCATCGATAGATCCCGTCACCTCACCACCTTGTGTGTGTGCCAGTGCAATATTCATATAAGAAGCAGCAATGGCTGTAGACATGGTTTCAAATCGATCAGCCACGGTCAAAACAACGTCGGGTTTGAGATTTTCAAATTGAGTGGCTAGTTCTAAAATTCCTAAGCCTGTGGATTTTGCCATGGTCGTCGGATTTTCACCTTCGACGATAGAATAAACTGTGGCTGTTGGTTCGAATCCATCTTTGCGAATCACATCTATCACATTGCCGAAACGATGGAGAAGGGCTGATGCGCCGACGATGAGTTGAAGTTCAAGCTCTGGATTTTTTTTGATGGCACTCAATACAGTTTTGATGCGTCCATAATTCGCTCGACTGGCAACGACGACAGCGATTTTTCTTTTTTTGCTCATATGTTGTTTCCCCATTTTCCGACGTAGATTCCCCGCATTCTCTCTTCTTCAGAACTTAGAGGGGGGGTTTCAACTCCATCCATGATTTGGCATTTTCGGGCAAATTCCACAAGGTCCTGAAAATCCTCAGGCTGCATAGACACAGATTGGTCTTTACCTGGGAGATTTCTTGATAGGGTATAATGTTTTTCTAAAATCTCAGCGCCTCGGGCAATGGCCATTTTCCCGGCGGCTGTACCTGAGCTATGGTCGCTAAATCCAACTCGAACACCCATCTTTTTAAGCCAATCCATGCGCTTCATATTTACATTTTCAAAGGGCGTGGGATAAAGAGAAACGCAGTGGAGAAAAACAACTTCATGGCCACGGGTGACTTCGATAGCTTTTTTGACTTCACCTTCGGGTGTCATTCCCGTTGAAATAATAAGGCGTTTAAATTTTTTCATTAGAGCCTCTAAAAGTCGAACGCTTCCGCAATCGGGGCTTGCGACTTTTATCGTACGAAGGCCAAGCGAAGCTAAAAAATCGACTCTTGAAATATCAAAACACGTTGTCAAAAAATCAATTTTGTTTTGCTTGCAATGTTCTAAAAGAACATAGTGATCGTCATCGGAGAGTTGGGTTTTTTTATGGCGGGCATAAGTTGAATCGTAATCATTGAAATCTTTACGGAGCGAATCGGCTGTCCAGGATTGAAACTTAACACAATCAAGTCCAATTTGACTGGCGAGTTCAATCATAGATCTGGCGATGTTGATATCACCCATATGGTTTGACGATATATCTGCTATGACATAAGTTTTTAGCATCGGCTGTTCACCCCTTTAGTCGTCTTTAATAATTCATTGCAACGGTGGCCGTCAATGTGGCTCTAGCGGCATTGTCTAGAAAACTCACAAAACCCAATGAGAGTTTAAGACGCAATGCATTATTGTGGTTGAGGAGTGTTTTGTTCTTCAGCCATTTTACTATAAAAATTATTAAAATAGGTCTCATTGAGATCAGAATTAATCTTGTTATAGCCCCTGTTTAAGGCGCGACATGAAATCTCTTCATCGGTGGCAGAAACGATTTGTTCTCCAAAGTCCTCAATGACAGCCTTAAAAAACAAGTAATCTTTCTCATAGTCGAGTGTGAGCCTTAAATCTTTTGCATGGCCCTCAAAGTGAAAAGGCAAATGGATTATTTTAAGTTTTGTCTGATCAAAAATTCTAAACCAACCGGTCTCAAAGGTACCGTGGCCGGCACTTCCCACAGAACTTTCTAAAAACGCCGTGGAGTAACCGCTGACGTTCATGCCTAAAGGAAGGTTCTCAGTCTTTGCATAGGCGCCCCCATTTTTAAGTTCCTCAAAAATCGCTCGCATGGCTTTAGGCGAACAAAGGGGATCGTCTCCATCCACCGAAACAACGGCGCCAAATCCCAAACAATTGGCAGTCTGCAAATGTCTTAAGGGAATATTATCAACGGCTCCATAAAATACTGAGACATTGTTATTGCTAAATTTTTCAAACCCACGGTTTTCAGGTTCATCTGAAGTGGCAATGACTATTTTGGCAATACCTAATTCAAGTTCTGCTTTAAACTCAAAGGCCATTCGATCAATAAGAAATTGAAGAATGGGTTTTTCTGAAACTGGGGATAAATGTTTTTGTCTAAGCCGAGACGAACCCATTCGCGCCGTAATAAGTAAACCGATGGTCTTGTCTATTTGGTTACTTGGCTGGTTCTTTGGCAAATTCTCTGCGGATGTCTCTGGCATGATTCGCTCTCCTACTTTGGTTTTCGAGGGTATATTTAACTTGCAAAAAGTACCAATATTTGTAAGCATTTGTCTTCATTTTTTTAGGGTGAGGTTGTTCTTAAAAAATGTCAGAAAAATGTCGTATTCTTCTGTTCTCTACCCGCCGCAGGGGTGCCCTTGGCTTTACCAATGAGGTGATGAAAGAACTTCTTGATACTTGCCATGTGGAAACACTTTTGGGAATGGATGAAAATGATTTGACCATCGGTCACCCTGCTCCTTTTCATCCCGTAAAGCTTAGCGGTTTTCGAGAATATCTTTGGCAGTTCTTGTATTTTTATAAACTCTTTCCTTTTTTAGAAAAATTTGATCCTGAATATCTTACAGCTCCCCACCTCTTTAAGGGAATAAACTCTCGAATGCGACGGACGATTACTGCATTAAGACAAACTCATCTTCTAAGATTTGTCGCGTACGTTTCGCGGGCTATTTTGATTTTAACCAATCCCTATAGATCGCTGGTTCCAAAATATGATTTAGTCATTGCCTATGGTGGGATAAAAGACCCTTGGTTTGACGACATCACCAGGTGGGCCCATTCCCATAAAATTTCAGTTTTATGTGTGCCGACGAATTGGGATAACTTACCTGGCAAGCCTTTTGTTGAAAGGCCCGACTATGTGGGAGTTTGGGGCGCCCAAAGTGTTTACTTTGCAAGGCTTTGTCATGGTTTTCTTTTAAAAAATATTTTTCAACTAGGCGTAAATCGATTTGAAAATCATTATGCGGCGGCAAAGACGCCAAAAGACCAATGGAGAAAAAAATTAGGTCTTCCTGAAAAGGGCAAAATGCTCTTATTTGCAGGAGCAGGGGAGACGTTTAACGAAACCCCACTTTTAAAAATTCTTGATGAAGCCTTAGATAACGCACATTTTGGTCCCGATGTTTACTCTGTTTACAAGACCCATCCTGTAACTCGAATCAAGGGTCTTGAACATGTGGATGAAACTCTTGAATTTAAAAAAATCATTCGATGGCCTGAAATTAATGAATCAGGGGCTGATAACTCGGCCCTCCTGGCTGCCTGCGATGCCGTCATAACACCCTATTCGACCATGATGCTTGAGGGTGCTTATTTTGGTACACCGTCTTTAACTATTTACTACAATGATCCTAAATTTCCTGGCCATGACTGGTATGTCTATGCACGAAATTCAAGCCATATTCCCATGTTTGTGGCCCCTTGGGCGGTTAAGTGCAATAGCCCCAAGACTTTTTTGGTTGGATTAGAAAACCTTATGACTAAAATCGGGGATCAAAATATTCAAGAGTCTGCCCGTCGAGATTATGACCACTGTGTCTATCGAGACTCATTTTCGTACGGATTAAGACTTCTCACTTCTGTTGAGAATATTATGGGCAAACGGCTTTTTTGGGGAGAAAAACCAGCCCATGTGGTCGTGGATCCCAAGGAAGACGGGGAGTCTTTGCAAAATATTAGTCAAAATCAAAAACCCATGAAGTCACCTTTGGAACTAGGTGTACCTTCACATTCAATGCAGGTGAATAGTGAACTTTAAAAGACAATTTGAAATTGATCGATTTATGATTTCTGACCAAGCTCCCGTATTTATTATTGCCGAAGCCGGGGTTAATCATAATGGCGATATGAATCTTGCCTTTAAATTGATCGATATTGCCAAACAAGGTGGTGCAGACGCCATAAAATTTCAAACCTTTAAAACTGAAGAAGTTATTTTAGAAAATATTGAAAAAGCGCCCTATCAAAAAGTAACGACAGGCGAAAATGAGTCTCAATTTGATATGATAAAAAAACTAGAGCTCACCATTGAAGACACTAAGAAGTTAAAGAACTATTGCAGTCAAAAGGGTTTGCTCTTTTTGACAACCCCTTGCGACCCCTATAGCCTAGATCTTTTGGACGAACTGAATCTACCGGCCTATAAAGTTGCTTCAGCAGATCTGACTAATATCCCTTTTCTTATTAAGATCGCAAAGAAGGGTAAACCCATCATTCTTTCAACGGGAATGTCTTTTTTAGATGAAGTGGAATTGGCCCTTAAAGAAATACATGTTCATAACGACCGACTTGCGCTGCTTCAATGTACTTCTAACTATCCCGCTAAAGATGACGAGGTCAATTTGGCCGTCATGGATATTTACCGCGAAAAATTCAATGTCATCGTCGGTTATTCAGACCATACAGAAGGTTTAGGCGCAGGGGCCTATGCGGTTGCTCGGGGTGCTAAAATTATAGAAAAGCATTTTACAATCGATAAAAATATGTCTGGCCCTGATCACAGGGCATCTTTAGAGCCTGATGAATTGAGAAATTACGTTCTGGAAATCAGAAGAGTTGAAAAATACATCGGGAAATCCGACAAAGTGCCTACGCGAGCCGAGACTCTGACGAGACCTTCTATGCAAAAAAACTTGGTAGCTCAAGATCCCATTCGTAAAGGGGATGTTTTTACAGAAAAAAACTTAACGGCAAAAAGAACCGGTGGCCGTGGAATTTCTCCTACGAAATACAGATCATTATTGGGTCAAAAGGCCACTCGCGACTTTCTGCAAAATGAGATTATTGATTAGGCATTGATCTTGTTCCTGATTGTTTTTTGAAATTAGAAAGAGAAAATTAATTTTCAAATATTCTTTGAGGCTGTACTTTTACGTCGCCCAATAAGAGGTCAGAAGGAGTGACTCCGTATACAATGTGAATTCCTGTTCCTTCTATAATTTGAAGTTGTTTGCCCGGTAAAATTGACTGAAGGGCATCTACAGTTTTCTTCTTTCCTTCTACGAGAATGTCCACCGAAACAAAGTTACGATTGGCGAGCCACAATAAACCGTCCAAACATACTCCACGCGGGCTATCTTTTTCGCGAGCCTCAAACGGTCCGTCGATGAGAATCGCGGAGGGAGTAACATCCACTAGTTTTTCATAACTAAATCCCCAAATTTTTTTCTCTGACCAACTAAGGATGTTCTCTACTTTTTTACGATGAACTAATTCGCAATACTTCAGGTCTGAAGAGCATAAAATACTTCTTGTATGATCTATATATTTTGGCACATCCTCAAAAGAATATACCTTACCTCTGAACCCTTCTTCATCTACAAGTTCGCGATAAGCTGCGCAAAGCACGGCTGTCGATGCTCCTCCCCCAAATTCGAATAAAATTTTAGGCTTCCTTTTTTTAACATACTCATGAATAGCACTGTATTGAGATATTTCCATTCCAGTACTAATTGTTTCTTTTATCCGGTCTATTACTTGTATGCGCAAGGGATGAGCCGCCATGTATACTTGCCCAAGGGTATTCGCTCTTTTGTTTCGAATAGTTTTTGGAAAGTTTATTATCTTCTTACTTTTTTTCCAGACTTTACGAAAATATGTCTTTATGCCGAATCCCATATGCGACTACCCCTTGCCTGATACTCTGGAATTTTCTTCTACTTAGAAAACAATTTCATGCCAGTTGACTTTTTCGTCAATAGATTTTTTTCTGCAATACCTCAATCAAACCCGATTTGAGGCTCCAAAGAAAGCTCACGGGGCGGCCACTAAAAGCCACTGCTGGTTGGGGTTTTGAGGCGGTGGTGAGACCTGATTTTCTAAGTTCTAATATAGCTTGGTCCAAATTTTCTACTTCATAACAGATGTGATAGGGTCCAATTTTTAAGCGTTCAAGCCAGCTTTGAGCGGGACTCTCGGGGCTAGTGGGAGTAACTAATTCAATAAGTGGATCTTGCCCACGATTCATGAAAACAATTTCAACCATCTGGAGTGGATCTATAAACGTCTTGGCAGCTTCGTAGCCTAATGACTCATAAAACTGCCGGCTTTTTTTCAAATCTCCCGAAATCACGCCGATGTGATGAAATTCAAATTTCATAAACTCGCCCCAACGGGCCCTTGGGGTCTTGTCTTAAGAAGAAAAAAGATGTCTTCTTTAAGCATTCTTTGGGTTTCAAAAAATAGATCTTTAGAATTTACGCAAAGTATTTCGCCTCCGCCCACTGTGGCTCTCTTCAGTATTCCTTTTTGCTCAAGGCTTCCTTCTAGGGGGCTGAAGTTGGTCAGAGTATCCATGTCTAAACGTCTAACGTAGTAATTAATTTCTTTTTGTATGTCTTTATCTTGATTGCGAACAATGCCGCTAAATTTTTTCATATAGCGATAAGGAATACCCAAGGACTGTTCTGCATAATGAACGAAGGTACAAGATTGAAAGGGCGCCCCGAAAAATAGAATTTTACCATTCTTCTTATATAATTTATCAAAAATAGAATTGGTGCCAAAGCTATCATCGCTTACGTCGGCGAGCTCTTCGGCGTTTTTCCCCCAACAGGCCACAGAAAAAATAGGTTGGGGGCTTCGAATTACATTTTCTGATTTCCTAAAAAACTCAGTTAACGCTCCCACAGTGGAGCGTGTCTTTGCTACGTCGAAAACTTCGTTCTTACAAAAACTATAGGTAAATGTAGGTAAAATAATATCGCCTTCGAGCCCCACACCTTCAGTCAAAACTTGGACCAATGTTTTGGGTAAATAAGATTCACGATCAGGACCTGGAAGTTTACCAAACACTCCTATATCTGAATGTACAAAAAGGGTGTCGCCTCTTGATACACCAACTATCTCAAGTGCATTTCGAAAATCTTCAAAATAGATGAGGGAATTGTCTTTGATGTAGAGGGGGCGGCGGCTCATTTTAAAATCCATTCATACCAAAAGTGTCGCGAATCAACTAACACTTGTATCATTTTCTAACTTCGCCAAGAACTTTTAGAGTGTCTCCAAAAGATTTAATTCGGGTCAGTTGTTCATCAGTAAACATGACGTCAAATTCTTGTTCTAAGGCGGCTATCCAATTGAGGTGTTGAAGTGAATCCCATGCCTCTACATTGCTAGAAGAAGTTTCTGCGGTGATCTCATTTTCAGAAATACCAAATACTTCTGAAAGAATTTTCTTTGCTTTGAGTTCGGTAGATTGATTCGTAGTCACATTTCGACCTCTTGATAGTTTAATTTAATATAGGGTGGGATTTTA
>JAHFAE010000069.1:0-926 GCA_023250675.1 Oligoflexia bacterium
GTTTTGGTTGCTCTTGGAATTTTAGTTATTTCTTGGTTTGTATACGACCTCTTGTACCTAAGTGCTTTAGCTGAAAATAAATCCGCAACCTTCATCTCATTTTTGCTTTTAATCGGTACTTCGTTTGGGCTTTGTCATTTTTTTAGTGGCCGAGCAGCCTACATTCATATGGGTGGCATCTTCGGCACATTGATGGTTCTCAATGTTTGGGTCAGAATTTTGCCTGCCCAACAACAAATGATCGACGCCACATCTCGAGGAGAAACTCCTGATTATAATCTGGGTCTAAAGGCAAAACGACGATCAGTTCACAATACCTACATGACATTTCCTGTTCTATTTATGATGCTAAGCAATCACTACGCCATGACTTATGGCCACGAGTTTAGTTGGATCATTCTGCTTTTGCTTATTGTCTTTGGTGCAGGAGTTCGCCACTTTATGGTGGCAAAAGACAAATCAGGCCCATGGGCTCTGGTTTCGGCTGCCATTGTGCTTATTGCGCTTGTCTCAATAACGACAACGCACTCAAACAAAAGTCTTATCCCGGTTACAGCGTCAGAACATGTGAGTTTCTTGCAAGCACGAACGATCGTTGCCCAAAGGTGCATGGTTTGTCATTCGACCCATCCGGTAGATGGTACTTTTGGACCTTCGCCTGCAGGTATTAGTTTTGATTCCCCAGAAAAAATGAAAATTTTTGCAGACCGAATTAAATTTAGAGCCGTAGTGAATAAGACAATGCCTCTTACAAATAAAACGGGTATGACAGAAGAAGAGCGAAATATTTTAGGACAATGGATCGACCAAGGGGCAAACCTTGAGTAATAGTTTTGCAATTAAGAGCAAACGTGTAATTTTGCTCCATGAAAGCGCCCCAGTACCAGCCCTGATTGAAATCACTAACGGGGTTATAACACAGATTA
>JAHFAE010000069.1:936-15986 GCA_023250675.1 Oligoflexia bacterium
GAATGTGAAAACTTTGGAGATCTTGTTATCATGGCGGGAATTGTCGACACCCACGCTCATATTAACGAACCAGGTCGAACCGAGTGGGAAGGATTTGAAACCGCAACCCGTGCCGCTGCAGCAGGCGGTGTCACAACAGTGATTGATATGCCACTTAATTCCATTCCTGCTACTCTAAATTTAGAGGCTCTCAAAATAAAAGCCGCCTCAGCTCAAAATCGTTGCACTATAGATTATGGATTTTGGGGAGGAATCGTCCCCGAAAATTGCAAAGACTTGGGAGGCCTCGGTGATAGCGGTGTTATGGGAGCAAAAACTTTTTTGATTGAATCAGGTGTGGACGAATTCCCTATGACTCACAAAAAAGAATTAGAAATAGGGATGAAGGCTTTGGCAAAGGCGGGCCTGCCACTTCTCGTGCATGCAGAACTTGAGTCGCTTGTCTCATCAAATTCTAAAGCACCCGAAAAATATAAGAGTTATTTAGAGTCAAGACCCCAAAAGTGGGAAGTCGATGCTATCAAACTCATTATAGAATTAATAAAAAATACCGGGTGTCGCGCCCACATCGTTCACCTCTCTGCGAGTGACGCTCTTGAAACGATTGCGAAGGCTCGGCGCGAAGGATTGCCGCTGACAGTAGAAACATGTCCCCATTATCTGACTTTTGCTTCTGAAGAAATATCTGAAAAAGCCACACAGTTTAAATGCGCACCTCCTATACGCCAAAAAGAAAATCGAGAAAGACTTTGGCTAGGCCTCATAGATGGGCACATTGATATGATTGTATCAGATCATTCCCCTTGTCTTCCTAAACTTAAAAAACTTGAAACCGGCGATTTTATGGAAGCCTGGGGTGGAATTTCAGGCATTCAATTTAGTTTGCCAGCCATCTGGACTCAAATGCGCCAAAGAAATTTAAGCATACAAGATTTAACGAGGTGGATGAGCGCTCATCCTGCTAAACTTATTGGTTTAGAAAAGAAAAAAGGCAAGATTGCTGAAGGATTGGACGCCGATTTTGTAATTTGGGATCCTGAAACTTCTTTTACCTTAAACGAAAGCCAAGTTAAACATAGACATCGGCTAACACCCTATTTAGGTAAGACAATGTTCGGTGTTGTAAAAAAGACTTATGTGCGTGGGAATTCAGTCTATGATAACGGCCATTTTTCAAAATCGATGGTGGGACAATGGATAAAAAGACAAGTAATATGAATTCACTTCCCAAATTCACTTTAGAGTTAAATCTGGCATCAGAATGCCTTGGCGCCCAAGCCCTATATGCCAGCGATGATTTTTTTGCCCCCAAAGAAAACCTTGTCAAAGATTCAAAACCTATTTTCATCGATGGTAAGTACACGGAATTTGGCAAGTGGATGGATGGGTGGGAATCCAGACGAAAACGAGGAATAGATAAGAACTCCCATGACCATTGTATTTTAAAATTAGGAGCTCCCGGACCGATTTTGGGTATCGATGTGGACACTCGATTTTTTACCGGAAACTATCCCCAAGACTGTTCCATTGAGGCTTCTAACTCAGAGAACATTGGCGGTGTAAATAACTGGACTCAAATTTTGCCACGTAAACCTCTTAAAGGTGACAAGTCCAACTTTTTTTCCATAGCAAGCAAAGATACTTGGACCTATTTGAAACTCAATATTTATCCCGACGGCGGTGTGGCACGCCTGCGAGTTTATGGCATTGCAAAACCCGATTGGAAAAAGCTTGCAGGACCCGTCGATCTAGCTTCGGCTCTCTATGGGGCCCGGGTCGTCCAATGCAATGATATGTTTTATGGAGACAAAAATAATATTATTATGCCCGGTCGGGCAAAGGTGATGGGTGAAGGTTGGGAGACAAAGCGCAAGCGAGGCATTGATAACGAAAGTCATGACTGGCTTATTGTAATGTTGGGACACGTCGGAAAAATTCAAAAAATTGAAGTAGACACAAATCATTATAAAGGGAACTTTCCTGAAAGCTGTGAAATCGAAGGGGCCAACGGAAAAGAAGTTTCAAAACTAAAGTGGAAGAAGCTTTTAAAGCGCACCAAACTTCAAGGCCATCATCAACATTATTTTGAAGCAGAGATTGAAGATGCTGCGAAAAAAACTGAGTTTACTCATCTTCGTCTCAAAATTTTTCCAGATGGTGGAATCAGCCGCTTCAGGGCTTGGGGTCATATATAATGCCAAGCTTGGCTGCCCTAAACAATTGGTCCAATGAAGAAGCACTCACAAAACTATTGGAGTGTTGCGGCTCAAAAGCTTGGGCCCAACAGATGTCTCTAAGTCGACCATTTTCGAGTCCAGAAAAACTATTTTTGAAAGCTGAAGAAATATGGCGACGGCTAGCGGCGACTGATTGGCAAGAAGCTTTCAGCCATCATCCAAGAATTGGTGATATGAAGGCCAAGGGCCAAGCAGGCGAGGAGCAAAGTAAGGTTAAAGATGCTTCGGGAGAAACCCTTGAAAAGCTCAATCAACTAAATCGATCTTACGAGAAGATTTTTGGACATGTCTATTTGATTTGTGCCACTGGTAAAACAGCAAAAGAGATGCTACATCTTCTTGAAACAAGAATAAAGAATTCGCCGGAGCAAGAACTAAGAATAGCTGCCGATGAACAGGCCAAAATCACGAAATTAAGATTGGAGAAACTTTTAAAATCATGAGCAAGCGAAGTCCGATAACAACTCATATTCTTGATACTAGTATTGGTAAACCTGTCGAAAATATGAAAGTCAAACTAGAGTTTGAGGCCAAAAAAGGCAAATGGGAAAATTTGTCAGAAGAAACCACTAATGGCGATGGACGAATTGAAAATCTTCTTAAACCGGGCTTCACCGTTAAATCTGGATCTTACCGTCTTACCTTTTCGACACTAGAGTATTTTTCAGGCAATAAATCTAAGTTTTTTTATCCCGAGATCACCATTGTGTTTCAAATTTCTGATACGAAAGCCCATTATCATGTACCATTACTTTTGAGTCCTTACGGTTATTCCACATATAGAGGTTCGTGATGGCCCAAAATAAAATTCTTTCAGATCTTTCTAAGGCAAATAAGAAATTTTTGTCGTTTTATCCCGGGGAGCCCATTGGCCGTCAACCCGTTCACACTGTCTATGGGGGCGCTCATCTCTTTTCTTCTGAGCTAGCTTCAAAAATGAGTCAATCTGCTTTGAAAACGCTTAACGAATTTGCACCAAAACCTGAGTCCCTGGCTCAAATTATTGGGGCGTCCAAAGAGGACAATGCCCTTTGGCAAAAGATTCATTCTCGAGTTGTTGCAAAACTTCAAAAAGAAGCTGTCGAGGATTTCAGAATCGATTTTGAAGATGGATACGGGATCAGGGCCGATGAAGAAGAAGATGGGCACGCCGGTAATACCGCAGCAGAAATGGTTAAAGGGATGAAAGACAAATCCCTTCCCCCATTTATTGGAATTCGCATTAAGCCATTGACCAACGAGTCCATGAAACGAAGTTTAAGAACCCTTGATTTAGTAATTTCAGAGATTGTGAACAAAACCAAGGGTAAGCTGCCCGATGGATTTGTTATTACATTACCTAAAATTACCATCACAGAACAAAGTACGACATTAACGAAAACTCTAGAAGATTTAGAAAAGAAATTGAAATTACGCTCAGGCACCTTGAAGTTTGAAATCATGGTGGAGACAACCCAATCTGTTCTCAATGAAATCGGTCAATGTCCTTTAAGAGAATTTGTGAGTGCGGGAAAAGGCCGGTGTATCGGTGCGCATTTTGGGACTTACGATTATACAGCTGGAAATGGAATAACAGCCGCTTACCAAACCATGGCTCACTCGGCCTGTGATTTTGCAAAACATATGATGAAGGTATCTCTCACGGGCACGGGGATCATGCTCTCTGATGGTGCGACCAATGTCATGCCCGTCGGCAATAGTGAAGTGGTTCACCGGGCGTGGAAACTAAGCTACGATCATATTCGTCACTCCATGATCAATGGATTTTACCAAGGTTGGGATCTACACCCGGCCCAACTTCCAATTCGCTACGCCGCTGTCTATTACTTTTTCTTAGAAAGCCTTGATTCCACCACTCAACGGCTCAAATCATTTGTCGAAAAAGCAGCTAGGGCAACTTTGCTTGGGGATGTATTTGACGATGCAGCTACAGGCCAAGGACTACTAAATTTCTTTTTGCGTGGACTAAGTTGTGGTGCCATCAGCGAAAAAGAGGCCATTGCTACGGGCCTCACTCTTAACGAAATTTACGGGCGATCTTTTATGAAAATCCTCGAAGGGCGAAAATAACTCGTCAAAAAATCTTCTACCAGTCCTTGGCTAGCAAAAAGGCGATAACTCTTTGTAGAACGAATGTCGTCTTGAGGACTAATATCTAAGGTCACAGTCTGTCTCGCCCCATCTATCACCGATCGATCTCGAATTGGCAACTCGACCTCGGGGCAAGTAAGATATTTTTCTAGTTTTTCGCATCGTAAAGGAGTAGGACCAACCGAGCCCAAACAAAAGGTAACTGCTTGAATAGAAGTCTTACCTTGCACAGTTCCAGCAGCGACGACTTTGCTTATGGCTTGAGCCTGCCGAGTGCCCACTTTTCGAAAGTAGTGGCGAGTTCCATGTTTTTTGAATTCGATCTCTACAGACACGATGAGCTCGCGGGGAAAAAGATTTAGATCCTTATACCCCCGGTAAAATTCAGTGATGGGAATTTTACGAGATCCATCTGAGTCTTGAATATTCAACAATGCGTCGTAAGCCAATAGAGCCGGCAAGCTATCTCCAGCGGGCGATGCATTTGCAATATTGCCACCAATGGTTCCACGATTTTGAATTTGCACACCGCCAACCAAACGAGAAGCAGCTGCGAGATTGGGGAAGTATTTATTAATCCCCAAATCATTTTGAATTTCTGTAAAGGTGGCCATGGCTCCGATGGTGACACCGGTTTTCGAAAATTTGATCTTATTTAGTTCTTGGCGCAAGGGCCAAATATTGATGAGTTGGTGATGTTTTAATTTGCCGGCATTAAACTCTACGGCCAAATCCGTGGCTCCAGCCAGTACCTTCCAATGCAGTTTAGACGAGTTTTCTTTAGACAAAAATTGCAGAGCCTCTTTTAAGTTTTTAGGAGATAAAATTTTTATTTCAGAAGCAATTCCCCTCATCTCAATTCCGTTCAGGCCTCGGTGTATTTCGTAAGGCTTTTTTTACGGAGAGAAATATTTTTGTATAACCAGTACAGCGACAAAGATTACCCGCCAGAGCTTCGCGAATTTCGGCTTCACCGGGTACTTTTCCCCCCTTTTTTTTCTTCCATAGATCTAAGAAATTTTGGGTGGCCAATAGTATCCCGGGTGTACATATTCCGCATTGAGCGCCACCAAACCGGGTGAAAGACTCTTGCAATACAGTTAAGTTTTCGCCCGAAGACAACCCTTCTACGGTCTTTATCGTGGATTTTTGTACCTGACATACAGGTATGAGGCAACTGTTCACGACCTCTCCGTCAACGATCACTGAGCAGGCTCCGCACTCCCCTTCTCCGCAACCTTCTTTAGCGCCCGTTAATCCCAAATTATTTCGAAGCGCATCTAGAAGTCTCGTCATAGGTGAAACATCTAAGGAATATTTTTTCTTGTTTACCGTAAATTGAATTTTCATCTGACTTCATTCATAAATGATCGCTGTACGAATCTTGATTGGCCACCTTTTCCATTCTCCACGGATTCAAGAAGTCGCTCGGGAGTCACGGGAATTTCAGGCACAAAAACTCCAGTAGCATGGGCAATAGCTGCTACGACGGCTGGTGCGGGACCATCCACAGGCAATTCGCCCACCCCCTTTGCCCCAAAGGGGCCGTAAGAATAGGGATTTTCTAAGAGTTTTACGTGCATATTCGGCGTGTCCATAGAAGTAGGAATAATATAATTTGTTAAACTGTTATTCTGAATCCGGCCATCTTTCCATTTTAACTCTTCAAACAATGCATAACCTACGGCTTGTAACATTCCCCCTTCGATTTGACCTTCGGTCAAGATAGGGTGAATGGCTTTTCCGATATCAACAGCTGAATAAAGATCATTCAATGTGATTTGATAAGTTAAAATATCAACTTCGACTTGGGCAACGACGGCGGCCCACGCGTAGCAGCCATAGGCATCGCCCCTATATGTTTTATCATCCCAAGTGACGTGTTTTGGTTTTTCGTAAACGGAATAACAGGTAAGTGGCCCCTTGGTCTTAAATAATTTTTGTAGAAGACTTCTAGAATTCTTAGAATTAATATTCACGCCGGCTTGAGAAATTTTATCTTTTAACTTAAGGCTAGCATTTCCGACTAATCCCCCTACCACCATACATGTGCGGCTAGCCACTGTTGGTCCACTATCAGGAACTTTATGTGTATCGGGTACGACAACTTCTATATCAGACGGCGAAAGACCCATTTTGTCAGCACATATCTGTGCAAAAATCGTGTTTGTGCCTTGGCCAATCTCTGTACTGCCGGCTAAAACTCGAACGCGGCCGTCTTCACCAATTTCAACTCCGGTTTTGGAATTTAGATAAACTTCTCCAGAACCCGTGAAACCTGCACCGTGCAAAATTAAAGAAACACCTATCCCTTTTCTCAAAGACAAGTTTTCTTTCATAGCTTCAGAGTTGAATTTAGAAAATTCTTTTCTTTTCTTCTTGTAATCAGAAATTTTCAAAGTCTCGGTGAGGGCTTCCCGCGCGCTGACGCTTGATCTTAATATTTGCCCCGTAGGCATTTCATCTCCTAATTTATACGCATTGATCTCACGAAATCGTGCGGGATCCATTTTCATTTTCTCTGCAAGTTCAGTGATGGCACATTCGATACCAAACAAAGATTGAGGAGCGCCAAAACCGCGATAAGCACCGTTGGGAGGAGTGTTCGTTTTCATGGATCGAGAAACAATGTTAATATGAGGGCAACAATAGGCCCCACCTGCATGAAGAGTTCCTCGGGACAATACAACGGGGGAAAGCGTGACATAGGCGCCTCCGTCTAATACAAACTCCAAGTCAATAAACGTGAGCTTACCCTTTTCATCACAACCCAAATGAACTTTTGTAAATCCCGGATGTCGTTTTGTCGTAGCCGCAATGTCTTCTGCCCGATCATAGATCATGCGCACAGGTTTTTTCGCTTTCATCGCTAATAGTGCGACGTGTGCAGCTAAAATCGAAGGATACTCTTCTTTACCTCCAAAACCGCCTCCTGTGACCGATTGAATTACCCGAATTTTTGAATCAGAAAGATTAAAAACATGACGCAAGGCTTTTTGAATATAATAGGGACATTGCAAAGATCCCCTAACTGTTACAACTCCATCTCGGGTAACCCACCCAATCATTCCGTTATTTTCGATATAAATATGTTCTTGATGGGGTACATAATAGATCCCAGAATGGGTATAGGTCGATTTACCCATTCCAACTTCCACATCACCTCTTTTGATATGAAAATTCTTTTGAACTTCTGTAGCAGATTCCAAATCTAAAACTGACTCCAAAATTTCATAGTCTATTGAAATATGATTTAGCGCTTTGATTACCATTTCTCGGTTGGGGTGGGCAATAAGTAAAATAGGTTCTTCGGCATGTTGAATTTCTTCTTTAGCCAAAACTGGTTGGTCATATTCAATTAACGCTACCTGATTTTTACCTGGGATATCCCGATGGTCGACAATGGTAAACTCATCCCAATCAATCCCAGGGAGAAAGTTAATTTTTTTTACTTTTCCTCGAGCAATGGTGGATCTGATAGTTTGCCCCCAAAGAATATCTGGAATCTTGATATCTTCTACATAGAGCGCTCTACCCGTGACTTTTTCAAAGGCATCTTTTTTAGGGATATTTTTACCAATGCTCATTTGAAATTAAATAGAATCGTAAGATAGGGAGTAACTTCTGATTGCGTGATGGAAGAACTGCAGTTGCCCGTCACACCCGTATTGGGATCTTTGCAATTGGTGTAGGTTATAGACTTGTAGGCGATCATAGGTGCCAATTCAATAAATGTTGAAGTCACAACTTTATATCCTAGATTAAATCCGTATCCTGCTCCCGACCGATTTGTCGTGTAGGATGAAATTGTGTCGCCCGAAACACTATCTTTTTGCTCAGCTGCCGCAAAATAATGTCCTATGAGAAACCACGTTTCACCCATATAGCCAAGCGATGGCCCGTAGTATTGAAGGGTGCCATCGTGACTTATAACATTGCTACTGGAATCAGAAGTTTTTTCTTTTAAAACCGTGTAATTAAAAACGCCTCCTAAATATAGCCAATCACTCAAAATATATCCCAAACTGGTTTCAGAAGATGCAAATGTCTTATCAGTTACTGAATTTGAAGTATTATCAAATTTCGCTTGGAAAGCGATGAGCCCTTCCAAAACATAAAGGCCACCGATATTTGAACTGGGAGCCGCTACCATTTTTTTCATAATGGCAAAACTTGGCGAACAAACTAAAATTGTGGTAATAAATATCAAGAATTTCATCAGAATAATACCAGTCCCTTTTGTTCCAAATTTAATTTCACTTCATGACCTAAATCTAATTTCATAGGTAATTTAGACCATGCCTCAATTGTTTGGCCATCGGTTAATTTCACTACGCATTTAATTCCATAACCCATATCACTTTTTGCGACCAAACGCCCTCTTAATTTGGTACTTGAATCCTCAGATTCGACTTCAAAAGCCCATTTTTTTGCTACAAGCTTTCGTGAAACCGACACGACATTTTGAAGAACTTGTTGCCCCGCCAAAAAGCAGTTTCCGTTCTTGATCTCAACATTCAAAACTTGATTTTCGGGGATGAGTCTCGCTACATCCAGACTCGGAGGGCTCAACAACAATTCTTGAGTCAACCCCCCGCCTATTGATTTGCCCATTGATAATACTAAAAGCGACTGGCTTAAAGTTCTTACATCACGAATGTCATGGGTTACAAAAATAAAAGGAACACGGTATTGTTGACTCAATTCCAAAATAATCTCTCTTGCATCGTTTCTCAACTTTTCATCTAAGGCGCTCAAGGGTTCGTCCAAAAGAACCATTCTGGGTCTAGTGACCAATGCCCGAGCCAAAGCAACGCGCTGGCTCTCCCCGCCTGACAAAGTAGATGCTTTTTGATTCTTAATTTTTTCAAGACCCAATCGACTCAGTAAATTAAATGCATTTTCTTCATAAATGGGGGGGAGCAAATTTTTTGCTTGCGCTGGAAAAATAATATTCTCCCAAGTACTTAGGTGAGGAAAAAGAAGATAATCCTGAAAAACATATCCGATATTACGTTCTCGCAAAGGCAACTCGCTGATAAGGTCTCCACCAACTGAAAGCCTAAAGCTCGGGCATTGAATTAATCCAGAAATAATCTGTAGACTTGTACTTTTACCAGACCCACTCGCTCCCCAAATGCAACTAATACCGGTTTCTGGAAAATCCCAGCGTGGAATTTCTAAAGTAAATCCATCAAAATCTGCTTTGAGATTTTCAATCCATGCCATAGCTGATGACCTCGAGCATGAGAACACTTAAGCCACTCAAAAATAATAAAGTCAAAGAATTCAACGCAGCTTCATCGAGGCGATAGCTCCCAAGAAGGCTTTGAATATACAGGGGCAGCGTAGATTGAGAGGGGCCCACCATACTGGCCACAGAAAATTCTCCAGCCGACCAGCAGGCGCCCAAAATGGCAGCAGCCAAATAATATTTTAGACCTACTTTTAAATAAACTCTTTTCAAACTAAAAAAAGAGGGAGCACCTAGTTGCTGCAATACGAGACTATAGCGATTTCGAATTTCTTGAAGACTGTTTACCGATAATCTAAAAATGGGCAGAAAAATGACCGCCAATTGTCCCAATAGTAGAACCAAAATCAAGGTTACAGAATTTGAAACGACCGACATTCCAAACCAAAGAACTCCTCCCAACCCCACTGCAACTCCGCTTAAAGCAGGTAAGAGAGAAAGGACATGGCGCCAACCCCATGTCGTGAGTAAAATCATGAGGATTCCTACAGTGGCCCCCACAAATATTGAAACTTCCAACGTTGTTTTAAATGCGCTGATAAATACTTCTGAATTCAAATTGGCTGAAAACGAAGCTAACGAATCAATTCCTGACCAGAAGAGAATTAATACGGGCCAAAATGAGAAGCCCGCAACAACTAAAGTAACAAGAGACCAAGATGAAGGTCCTGATTTCGAATTCCAAGTAAGCCGACGCTCTTTATTTAAGAGCATCGGCCTTAAAATAACCGCAAATAAGGCAAGTTGTATGAGGCACTGAAGAAAACCCAAAGTCACAGCCCCCCTCACGTCACCTTGAGTTTGAATTTTCTCAAAAATCAATACTTCAAGGGTCGAATATTGAGGTCCTCCTCCCAAAACAAGAGGAATAGCAAAACTTGAAATACAAAGAGAAAATATGACGCCCAAAGTTGATAGAATATGATTTTTCAGCAAGGGCAAAATGATACGAATAATATAACTCCAACTTTTTGCCCCCGAAACAAGAGCGACGGCCCGCCACCTTGATTCTAAATCTAGCCACGCTTCGCCCAGCCAAATGGTGGCTAATCCGCAATTCAAAAACACATGGCCGATGATTATCCCCCAAAATCCATAGGGAAACCGATTGATGGTGAGAATAAGAGACAAGACAACTATTACTGGAGACATCATATTGGGGAATAACAATATTCCTCGAATGGGTTTGCGCCAATAACAGGCCAGGCGTGCGTAACCTGGCGCAGCCACGATGCCCATTGCCACGCTACAAACAGCGCTTACGGCCCCTTGAAAAATAGTAAACCCAAGAACTCTGTAGAAAATGACATCTTGAAGACTTTGAACCAGCGTGTTCCAGTCAAGATAAGCGAACAGGATAAAAAGCGAATTAAAGCAGACGGCGAGAACTAAAATCCAAATCACGAGAAAATCTCACGCCAATTCTTAAGCCATTCATTTATTTTTTTTAATTCGTCATCAGTAAAAGATTTTAAAACTTGAACAGCACCTAGTTCTTCGAATGCGGGGGTGAGCTTTACTGATTTATTGACCGGGTACATAAAGTTTTTCAGAGGAATTAGACCTTGGGCCTCTTCTCCTAGAAAAAATTCAGAAAACTTTTTTGCTAAATCCAGATTTTTGCTCTTCGAATTCAAAACGAAGTATTCCCTTTGACTAAAATGACCGTGTGAAAACTTTGCCGCTCTGAAGTCATGATTTTTCTCTTCTTGTATGTGATAGGCGGGGGACGTCCAATAACTAAAAACCAGTTTTGCCTTTCCTTTTTTAAACATACCGTAGGCCAAATCCCAGCTAGGCGAGACTACCTTGACTTGGTCTTTAAATTTCCGAAAAAAGTGCCAGGCACCTTTTTCGCCTTTCTCTCGAATAACCCAGAGTAAAAAACCTAATCCCGGCGTTGAAAGCCGGGGATCTTCGACTGCAATTTGACCTTTCCATTTTGGGTCCAAAAGATCATCGAGCGATTGTGGAGGATCTGTAACTGTTTTAGAATTATAAACAAAAGCATAGGGTCCAAAGTCAAAGGCTTTGAATTCGCCCTGCCATTTCAGCTCTGTTTTATATTTACCAATAACAGTTTCGTCGATGCCAACCACGACATCGGCCTGAATTTTGTCTCCTTCTAATTTTAGTCGAGAGAGCATGGCTCCGCCATCTCTTACATCGACGATTTGCACCTTACACTGGCAAATCTTCTCAAATCGTTTTGCGATTTCTGGCCCCGGGCCCCATGACGCTGCAAAAGATGAATAGGCGTAAATAACAAGGGTGGCTAACATCACTGCCCAGTCGGAGGTTTGGCTTTTTTAATGGCCATGACAGAATAAATACGACGACCTTTTAGGGCTTTGACTATGAATGAGAAATTTTCAAAATCAGTCACATCGCCAATGCGGGGGAGTTTGCCTAATTTTGACAAAATAGCGCCAGCAATGGTGGTGTTGTCTAATTTTTCAATTTTGATTCCCAATTTTTCTTCAACTTCTTCAATGAGCGTGCTTCCTTCGATCATATAGCTGCCATCTCGCATCAATTGTATTCGAGAAACCTCTTGATCGTATTCGTCTTGAATATCTCCAACTAATTCTTCTAAAACATCTTCTAAAGTCACAAGCCCGATGGTTACTCCAAACTCGTCAATAACGATAGACATATGGATTTTGTTTCTCTGAAAATCTTTAAGAAGTTTCGTCAGGGGTTTGGTTTCTGGAACAAACAAAATTTCTCTTTTGATTTTTTGAAGATCCATATGTTCGCGGTTGTACTCGCTCTGCCACAAGACATCTTTAAAATTAATAAGTCCAATGACGTGATCAATAGACCCTTCACACAGGGGGTACCGGGTATGATTATTTTGTTTTGCTTTGGCGAGGTTATCTTCAATGGGTGCAGAAAAATCTAAGCTCACGATATCGTCGCGGGCGATCATGATCTGTTTTGCCGTACGTTTTGAAAAATCAAAGACGTTATCAATAAGGTCCATTTTCGTGTCGGTCATAGCACCTTTGCCGATACTTTCAATGAGGACTAACCTGAGTTCTTCTTCTGATAGCTTTTCTTTAAGTTTCGTGCCCGTGCGTACTCCAACGGCCCTTAGAACAAGTTTGGCACTTGAATCAAAGATGGCGAGCAGGGGTCTAAGAAGTCTTCTCAGCCAATAAACAAAGGGTGCAGTGAGAATAGCGACGCGCTCAGCATTGCGAATGGCAATGACTCGCGGAACCAATTCGCCTAAAACAATTTGAAAGTAAGTAATGGCGATGAAAGCCGCCACCATAGAAACAGTATGGGCAATAAGTGGACTCCACCATCCCTCCACAGGCAAATGAGTTTGAATCATTCGGGCTAGAGATGGCTCGGCCAAACCGCCCAGGCCTACGCTCATCAGAGTAATACCAAACTGAGTTGCCGCCAGATGACCTTCAAGATCTTCAAGCATTTTTAAGATGGTTTGAGCCCTGCGGCTTCCTGTGTCAGAGAGTTCTTGAAGTCTTGATGAACGAACTTTGACTAAGGCAAATTCGGCTGTTACAAAAAATGCATTAAATAGAACGCAACAGAAGGCAAAAAAGAAATTGGAACTGATTGATTCAAACAGTGTCTCGACCATAAATCCTTAGAAAGTCTAGGGCCTTGATCACACTAGGTCAATCAATCATCACTTAACCACTACTGTATGTTCAATGCGACGCGTTGTGGCTTACCATCCATATTGACTGTAATTTGCCCCGTTCTTCCGTCGGCAAGTTTTGCCGTAATAGTATACCTACCGGGGTCGAGAACCTTAAAAAAGTTTCCTGCGGAATTTGAACGAAAAGGCAACTCCCCTTTCGTGTGTGCAATGGTATCAAAAGCGATCATTGCAAGAGCACCTTGGCCCGTTTTTGCATCTGTGATTGTCATAGTCAGAAGATTTTGACTCATGCGATTAATAAAATAAATCCAAGCGGCTCGATGTTTTGCGACCGTAGCATCTCTAATGGCATAATCGGGTTGAAAGTCTTGATTAATTTCAAAGGTGTACGAGAGTGCGCCGTGAGATGCGTATACGTTATCCATAGAATCGCCATCCACGTCGTACAAAAGCTCCCAAGGTGTTCCCGGTTCGTATTTCTGATTTCCGCTATCTGAGGGAAGAAGGGCTTGAAGTTCTGAAGCAATTTTCAGAACAAGTTCTTTTTCATTGGGGTACTCACCATGGCATCCATAGGAGTACAGAATAAATTCGCTATAAGAATGATACGAAAGAGATGCCGTGGGGTGGACTTTGTCGGCCAACTTCATGAGGGCTTGGGTTTCGGGTTCACTTCCCGCTGATTTGCCTCGGTAGTCTTGGGCGCCCGTGCTTCCTGATGACCCATTACACCCGTTCCATCGGTATGTGTAATTGCGATTGATGTCGACGCCATAAATTCTTCCCGCATCACCCCGGGCATTTTTTCTCCACATATTATCCGAAGTAAAAACCAAGTTCGATCCGTCGACATTGAGCATGGGTACTAGCCAAAACATCCATTGATCTACAAACTGCCTAGCACGAAGGTTTGTCTCAACACCTTTTAAAAGTGTTACCGCAACGTCGACTACAATTTCTGGAGTCATGACTTCGCGAGCATGATGGAGACCGTCAAAAATGATGGATGGTTTATTCAAGGCACGTGGATCATTGGCCAGTGGAGTATCTGACACGAGGAGAGCCCAAATGGGTCGACCTTGAATTGAAGTTCCGATTTGTTCAAGGCGAGTGAGGTTGGGGTAGGCCTGGGCAATGGCTTTGAGTTTTGCTTCAATAGTTGCAGGATTCAGATATCGCGGATCAACGCGCAAGGATTCATCTAGGTTTGGGTTGGTTTTCTTTTTAATAAAACCATCGAGCCCTTTGCTTTTTAAGAAGGCAATCCCGGCTGAATTTGTGACTACTTCAATTTGGCCCTTACTCCAACTAGAGCCAGCCACATCGAATTGATTTTGTGTCAGCCATCGTCCTAGTTTTGCTAACATCAGAGGATTAAAAACTTTGGTTTGAATGATAAACCGAGTTTCGTTTCCACTTAATACTGTGGGTGCCAAATGAGTCAATCCCGCCTGACCCATAATAGAAACGAGTAACGCAACTACTAGTAAATGTAATAGCTTTCTTAGTTTCATCAATCCCCCCCAGGTACAGTGAAAAATTTATATGGTGGAATGGGCGAGTTGTCAATAATATGGGGGTGACGGTCACGAACTGAAGTTGACAAAAGGCAATTATTTCTTGTTCGGGCCTCTAGCTACTGGAAAGACCTCTTTTATCCGTGCACAGCTCTGTCAACGTCAAAGGAATGCATATTGGCCCCTTTTTTTGATTTACATTGATTCGAACTAATCGTTAAATTTTATTCTAACTTTTTTTAAGGAGAATCAGAGGAGAATCAAATGAAGCTACTTCCAATACTAATTCTTATGACAAGCTTGGTTAGCAATGG
>JAHFAE010000070.1 GCA_023250675.1 Oligoflexia bacterium
CTTTAACGTGAGACCCGATTTGTGCGCGGTTCATAACGACGTAAATCCTAAGGAATATTTAGGACGGTTTTACGTGGATTCTCTCGTTCACGACCCTGAAAAATTAAAATTCTTGATCAATTTATACGGTGAAGATCGAATCGCATTGGGTTCAGATTATCCTTTTCCTTTAGGCGAGAAAATTGCGGGAAAAATGATTGAAGGAATGAAATTGGGAGACAAAACTCTCAAAAAGCTAATGTATGAAAACGCTTTTGAATGGATGGGAAAAAGCTCCGGAGACTACGGATGGAAGTAAATCTCCCATTCGCGAAACGTCTAGATCAAGACGACGTACTCAAAGAATTTAGAAATGAATTTTTCATTCCAAAAACCAGCGATGGGAAAGACTATATTTATCTGGCCGGAAATTCTTTGGGGCTACAACCTAAAAAAGTTAAAGAATTTGTAAATGAAGAATTAGATGATTGGGCAAAGCTGGGAGTAGAAGGTCACCTCTATGCCAGGCACCCCTGGTTACCTTACCATGAGAGTGTCACCGAATCTATGGCAAGACTTGTGGGGGCAAAACCTTTCGAAGTCGTAGTCATGAATACATTGACGGTGAATCTTCATCTGATGATGGTTACTTTTTATAGACCTACGGCTAAGAAATATAAGATTGTGATTGAAGGAGGGGCGTTTCCTTCAGATCAGTACGCTGTTAAATCTCAAATTAAATTTCATGGGTTTGATCCAAAGACTGCATTGATAGAACTTATGCCAAGACCCGGGGAAGCTTGCTTACGAACTGAAGACATTGTTTCAACAATCGATTCGCAAAGCGAATCCATCGCTTTAGTTTTACTTGGTGGGGTGAATTATCTTACCGGGCAAGCCTATGATTTTCACGAAATAGCGAGGTCAGCCAAGAAGAATCATTGTGAAATGGGGCTAGACCTTGCCCATGGTGTCGGAAACCTTGTTTTAAATCTTCACGATTGGAACGTGGATTTTGCAGTTTGGTGTACTTATAAATATCTCAATGCTGGCCCCGGCGGGCTTTCGGGAAGTTTTATTCATGAAAGACATTCAAAAAATTTCGAACTACCTCGATTTGCGGGATGGTGGGGCCATAATAAAAGCACTCGTTTTCAAATGGGTTCTGAGTTTGATCCTCTCCACGGTGCCGAAGGATGGCAGCTGAGTAATCCCCCCATTTTGCAACTTGCGGCCTTGCGGGCTTCCTTAGAAATTTTTGATAGGGCGGAAATGAATTGCCTCCGTGCTAAGAGTGAAAAACTCACGGGGTACTTAGAATTTCTAATAAAATCTTTAGATACCGATTTTTATTCAATAGTAACTCCGTCGACGCCAAGTCAGAGGGGTTGTCAAATTTCTTTAAAGACAGGCAAGAAAAAATCCCATATCGGCTCAAAGGAGTTTGTTTCAAAAATGGCCAGGCATGGGATCATTTGTGACTATCGAGAGCCAGGATTTATTCGATTGGCCCCTGTTCCATTGTATAATACCTTTACTGACGTCTATATTATGGCAAATATTTTGGATCAATTATGAGCGATGAGAAAAATCAAAAGTCAATTTCTTTAGTAGGGGCGGGTCTGGTGGGCTCTCTGTTGGGAGTTTTTCTTGCTAAGCGCGAGTATGAAGTAGAAATTTTTGAGCGCCGACCCGATATGAGAAAAAATGAAATTTCCGCTGGTCGTTCAATTAATTTAGCCGTCTCTGCCCGAGGCTTACGTGCCTTAGACAAAGTAGGATTAGAAAAAGATATTCTAAAAAAAGCAATTCCCATGAGGGGGCGAATGGTTCATCCGTCCTCGGGGGACGTCAACTTTCAACCCTATGGTCGAAGTGAAACTGAATACATCAATTCTATCTCAAGAGCAGAACTTAATAAATCTCTCATGACAGCGGCTGAATCCTCAGGAAAGGTGAAAATTCACTTCAATAAACGAGTTACAGGAATGGACGTAGAGTCAAATATTCTCAATCTCTACGATGAAACCAACGGTAAAACGGGCGGGCTCAATTTCAAGCGCCTGATAGGTACAGATGGAAGTGCATCAGCTATTCGCTACGAACTAGCAAAGCGACCTGGATATAAAAACACAGAATCTTTGTTAGAGTATGGGTACAAAGAATTAGTCATTCCACCCGGACCCCATGGATCTTTTTTGATGGAGAAAAATGCCCTTCATATTTGGCCGCGGGGCACATACATGCTTATAGCCTTGCCCAATTTTGATGGAAGTTTTACGGCCACTTTATTTTTACCTTTTAAGGGCTCCCCTAGTTTTTCTGAACTTGTTTCACCATTTACCCTTTTAGATTTTTTTGAAAAAGAATTCAGCGATGTCACACCTCTCATGCCAGAACTAGAAGAAGCCTTTTTCACTAACCCGACCGGGCAAATGGTCACAATTAAATGCTCGCCATGGAATTTTGAAGACAAAGTTATGCTCCTAGGTGATGCGGCCCACGCAATTGTCCCGTTTTTTGGTCAAGGGATGAATTGTGGATTTGAGGATTGTACTGTATTCGATAAGCTTTTAAGTGAAACAGGAGGGGATTTACCAAGTATTTTCAAAGAATTCGGGCTCCAACGTAAAACCCATACCGATGCCATTGCAGATATGGCTATAGAAAATTTTATTGAAATGCGTGACAAAGTAGCAGACGAAAAATTTTTACTGGCAAAAAAAGTCGAAAAAATTTTACAAGATAGATTTCCTCACGACTATATATCAAGGTATGCCTTGGTCACATTTAGCCAAGTCCCCTATCGAGTGGCCTATGATGCAGGTCTCATTCAAAATGAAATTTTATCTGAACTTTGTACGAAATTAGAAATGGCTGAACAAGTAGATTTAGACAAGGCAAGAACTCTCATATTAGAAAAGTTAAAACCATTTTTTGATAAACATGAAGTGAGGATTTAATGGATTTAAATATTAAAGGTAAACGCGCGTTAGTAATGGGCTCAAGTGCGGGCCTGGGATTAGGAATCGCCAAATCCCTCATTGCTGAGGGCGCTCAAGTTGCTATCTGTGCTCGGGATTCCAAAAAATTAGAGCATATTAAAAATGAAATACACGCCCATCTTGCCATTCCCGTTGACCTCTCAAAGCCCAAGAGTTCTATAGAATTGATAAAAAACGTTAACGAGCGTTGGGGCGGCATAGATATTTTAGTTACAAATACGGGGGGCCCTCCCCAAGGGTTTTTCGCAGACATCACCACTGAGCAATGGCAAATAGGATTTCAGAGTTTATGGTTGAGTGCCACAGAGGCAATTTCTCAAGTGATTGCAAATATGAAGGAAAATAAATGGGGCCGAATTTTATTAGTAACATCTGTTGCAGCCAAAGAGCCCATGACAAGGCTTACGGTTTCAAATGGTTTGCGGGCTGGATTACTTGGAGTGGCAAAGAGTCTAAGCCTTGATGTGGCACCACTTGGAATTACCGTTAATGCCCTTTTACCGGGCTATACTCGTACTGAGCGCCTTAAAGAATTGAAAGTTGATGAATCTCAAATGATTTCGCGAATTCCTGCAGGGCGACTAGGGGAACCCGAAGAACTAGGTGCCTTAGTGGCCTTTTTATGTTCCCAACAAGCAGCCTACATAACAGGTCAAGCCATCGCTTGTGATGGGGGTTACTTACACGGCCTATAGATCGTTATTAGCCAATGTCGTTGAGATCTTACCCATTTTGGCGGGCTTCTTAAGTTCAGCGTAAAATCTAACGTAATGTTGCATGACCTTTGTCACGTAATCTTTAGGCCAAATCTTATTGCTAAGGGCGCGATTGACATTTGAAGCCCCCATGTTGTAGGCCGAAAGATAGAGGCGACTATGATAGTCAAATTGCTCTCTCAGTTGGGCTAAGAAAGCCGCACCCAATTGAATGTTGACCATAGGATTATTGAGATCGCTGGGATGGCTATAGTAGAGACCAAATTTATTTGCAATCCAGCGGGCGGTGGAGGGCTTAATTTGCATCAGACCAATCTCACCGAACTGGCCTTTCATGACAGGATTAAAGCTGCTTTCGTGACCGATTACGGCCATCAAGAAAATAGGATCAAAATCATATTTCTTACTTTCAGAAATTACGGCTTGAGCAATACCTTGAGCCAAATGCTTCCATTTATTTCGAAGAGAAATTTTTGATTGGGTGAAAACAAAAGAGCGAAGGTCAGAAATACCTTCGGTCTTGCTCACGATACTTTTTCGATAATGTCTTCCCATCAATTCTTTAGCGTGGGTTAGTCTGATGGTGAGTTCGGTTTGACGGGCTACTTCTTCTGCATCATTTTTTACAGTTCTTCCTGACATGTCCTTCTTAATGATATCGATAAGAGTAGCCATATCATCTTGTGAGATAGGGTTTTCTTGTGTATTTGTAACCGTTGCGGAATCAGCAGCTAAATTTCTGGAAGCAACAAAAGATCCCTCATTATCTTGGTCAGTCTTTTCGTTTGAATTTGCTAGATCTGACTGGATTGTACTATCGATTAGAAATGCTAAAATAAAAATCCCAATACGCTTTTTCATATGCTTTGTCCCCTCTGCCCGGGTAATAAAGCAAGAACTGAGCACATTCTGTAATCAGCTAAACTACTAAAATCACTACGTTTTGAGTGAGCTCTTCTGTTTAAGATATGGGCGGGGGTCAAAGATATATACAAGATGGGGACTTACCTTGGGCTTTCAATGGGTTAGTTAAGTAAAAGTAGTTAAATTCAGAGGTTTTCTATCAGTTCAATCTCTGGGGAGTGATATAATGCCAGCCGACTATGAAACTGATCGGTCTCTTATTTATTTCATTACTTGTCACAGGATGCGCCAAAACCGCTGACCTCGTTAATTATAGCGCCTCAGGTTCTAATGATACGCGAACCAAATACAAGTCTGCAGTGTTAAATTCAGGTCCAAGTTATTACTGGAGAGTGGCACAAAATAATTCTGATGGACTCATCAGAGAAATCGTTCAGGGGAATACGGGCCAACTTAGGGGTGGCTATACTTTAAGTTCAAATGGGGGAGTCTTTAATTCTAGTGAGGGTTCTGTAAATTTTAATGGAACGTCATCTTATATAGATTTAGTAAGACAAGTCGTCATGACAGATTCATTTTCTATTGAATTTTGGTTTAAGACATCGATCGCTGGAGGAAGTCTGGCAAGCTTTACGGCAATCTCTTTTAATCGTGGCACAACCGCTGATTTTCAAATCTATATGACTGACGGTGGTATACTGTATTGGGGTCTTGACAGCGGCACCATGGTAACTTGTTCGTCGACAAATAGTTACAGCAATGGTGCCTGGCACCAAGTCGTTGCTGCCTACGGCGGTTTAACGGGGCTAATACTCTATGTCGATGGAACATCGATTTGTAATCAAACCGTTTCAATTTCAGATTTTTCCGCTACGGGGAATTGGGAATTCGCCGGCAATGACCTTACGTCATGGCCCAGCCGACCCTCAAGCGATTATTACAGTGGGCTCTTTGATGAAGTCAGTATATATGATTCTGTACTTCCCCTTACTACGGTGAAGGCACACTACGCGACAGGGACAGGAACCCAATAAGGTTTATGCGAGCTATTGAAAAGTATTTAGGAAACAAGACAAATATCATTTGGGATTGGAACGGTACCCTCGTTAACGACGTAGATCTTTGCGTTTCTCTTCTTGCCAAAGAAATGAAGGGGCATCATTTAGAGCCCATTTCAAAAGAACATCATCAGAATCAATTTAGTTTTCCTATTGTAGATTATTATCGAAAGATTGGATTTAAATTTTCTGATGATGAATTTAAAGAAATGAGCATTAAGTTTTCTGCAAAACTTTCTGAGGGCATTTTTCGATGTGAATTATTCGAGGGTGCTAAAAGTCTGTTAGTAGAACTTAAATCTAAGGGTATTCGCCATGCGGTCCTTTCGGCAACACCCGAAGAGTTTTTGATAAAGCAAGTAAAGCATTTTAATATTTATGAAATTTTCGAGCTTATATATGGCCTCCCAGATCGGTACGCTGCGAGTAAGGTAAATCGAGGTCGACAACTGATGGAAGTGGCGAACTTCAAACCTGACCAAACCATTTTGGTAGGTGATACAGAACACGATTTAGATGTGGGCCAAGCCCTTGGGGTTGAAGTTTTACTTTTAGCCCAAGGTCATCAGTCTTATGACCGACTTAAAAACCGGCATCATCAAGTTCTTAATTCAGGTTACGGAATAGACTTTAAAACTTCGTCCAATTTCGCAACAAATCTATAGATAGGTTCATTGATCATAACTGGTGCATCTGACAAGATTTGGTCAGTGACTGTATCTGACAAGACGAGGTTTCGATAAAATGTTGCCGAGCCAGGCGTTAAGTAGCCTTTAAATACGAACACAGCGCTTCCAACCCCACCGCTTAATGCCGTAACGGCGATAGCGGCCCAACCTACCGGTGTTGAACTGATCGTAAGTGTAATCGTGCTTGCGAGTGCGGAGGCCACAACAAACAAAAGATCAGCTCTTGCCATTTGAAAACCGTCTTTGCGAAGTTGTCTGTGCTTTCTTTTTAGTTCCATGACCCGGTAGCTTTTCTTTTTGCCAATTTGCTGGCAGTTTCTTGCCGCTGCACTCTCGCAATATTCAAATGAGATGGTGTCATCAATATTTTTTGTTACTCGAACGTACTCGGTGTTGCCTTCGGAATTTTTTGGGTCAGCTGAAATATCGGGGCTCGAAAGTGCACCCGAACTAAAACACAGAGAAATGGATATTATTAAAGCCTTTGAGAAAACCCCTTTACCTAACTTCATAATACTACCCTCCACTAATAGTGAGGCTAGCACCGGCCTTTGGACGGGTCAACGAACAATGGGAAAAATCATTGAGAAATCAGCGCCTTATAATTATTACATGATTCAAGTAGTCGTACTATGAAGTGGCGAGCTGTTGGCCTAATATATGTGTCAATGAATCAAATGGTCGTGGTTTTTCTAATCTGGATTGGCTTTTTTTTGTCGCAAACATCTGCTGATGGCGCAAAACAAAAACTCTTATTTGTGGGGGATAGTCACACCGTTGGTTTATTTGGTGAGAAGTTGGAGTCTCTATTGCGCGAAAAATACCAAGTATCACGAGTGGCTGCATCTGGGGCTTCAACTTATTCTTATTTGGACGATGGACCCAAGTTGGTAGGAACTCCCCTCATGGTGTCTGTTTCTAAACCTTGTTACTCGACAACTTGGGGGTTTATTTGGACCAACTATGACGGGACTATAAAAGACAAATCCATAAATTCTAAAGAACTTAAACAAGCGCCTTGTTTTAGAGAAATTATCATACCTAACCCAGATCTTTTGGTCGTAGCACTAGGTTCAAATCAGTTGGGATATCCAGGCGCACAGGCCCGAAAGCATATTGAAGATTTTATGAAGTTAGTACCCAAGAAATTAGATTGTGTATGGATTGCACCCCCCTCCATGCGCAAAGCCGATCCAAAACTTATCGAAAGTTTCTATCAAAAAGTCTTGACTGCCGCTGATCTTTGCAAAGTTTTTAAAAGTTTTGACTCGAAAGTTACCAAGTATGATCCTGTTGCCGGCGACGGAATTCATTATTGGGACAGAGACAAAGCTGATCATTGGGCCGAAGAAGCTTCGCGCTGCATTTTGGGAGGAACCAGCGATATTTGTATTTCTCCTCGAAAAACGAATAAGAAATCGACAAAAAACACTAAGAGTAAATTCTAAACTTCTTAAGTCTACGTCTTCGTAAACCGATAAAAAATATGGGAAATCACTTCTTTGGGCGTGTGTATGGCGGTCTTGAGGTTAGAGTATTTTTTTATAATATTAGTTCTCATTTTCTCACCTTTGAGTATTGCCCAAGATAATGATAAAGAAAAAGAATCAATATGTTGGCCCTTGGGCAATCGAAAAGTTTTCGACCATGCCGGTCAAGTCACGAGTGCCCGATTTTCTCGGGACGGCACGAAGGTCGTATCCATATCTGATGATGGCATTGCCCATGTTTTCAAACTTAAATCTGGCGAAGAAAAAACCATTAAGCAAAGCTTCTTTATTAATGATGCCGATTTTTCGCCAAACGGTGAGTCCTTACTTTTATCTGGGGATAACGGGACAGTAGCCATTGTAAGTATCACATCGGGTAAAATAGAAAAGTCTTATCCCGGACCAAGCCCCGTGACAGGGGCCCAATATTCTACCGATGGAAAGAAGATTTTAGTAACCTACTATAATGGTTTAGTTGATGCGGTAGACTTGGCCACCCAAAAAATTGAACGGGCCATTAGGCATTCAGATACAGTAAGTTCAGCGGGTTTTTCTCCTACCGCTGGTGCGTTCGTAACAGCTAGCCGTGATGGCCGAGCCAGGTATATCGAAGTGAGCACCGGCGAAGAAAAAGTAGCCGAGGATGCGGGTTGGGTTAAGGGTGCACAGTTTTCACCTGATGGTAGAAAAATCGTAACTACCACAGACAAATCAATAAAAATTTGGGAATTAGCTCGCAATGAAATGAAGGAAGTTCGAGGCATAAAGCCACTTATTCCTGCTCACTTTTCGCCCGATGGAAAGTCCCTCGTTACAGCTTCTCAAGATGGAATTGTTAAGATCATCGAGCTTGCCACTGGGCATGAACGAGTTGTAGTTCATTTGAACGGCGTAACCTCTGCTTATTTTTCACCTGAGGGGCGAAGACTCTTAACAACTAATGGCCGCTTTGCTCAGGTTATGGATTTGGACCAAGAATGCAAATCCCAGCCCGCAAACACAATCCTGCCAGAAAAAATAGAAAAGGTAACTCAGGTTCCTTTTATTTTTTCAAAACCTTGTCTTGTTGATTTTAATCCCTTGTCTTGGGATTTTATTACCCCTGTCGAAAATGGAACTCTCCAGCGGTCCCAAGTTGAAGGCTATCTCAGGCGTTTTGGAAAGCCTTCAGGATTTGACCCTAAGAAGCATCTCAATATCTTACTCGGAATTCTGCAGTCTCAATACGGTGATGGGGATTCCCAACTTGTTTATCCGGCATTAGTGGGTGTGCTAAATTCATCAAACCTATTGTATGAATCGTTGTTTGAACACTTTCCAAAACTAAAATCTCTGGGACCCGTGGATTCGTCATGTATTACTTCTAACGAAAAAGCAGCGTTTCGAAAAACCGTTTTTAATTACACAAGCGAAATTTTGAGACTTATACCCTCATTTGCTAAGTACTCAGACTTTCAACTACTCGAACCCCTCAAAGGCCAGTTCCTTGCCGACAATGAAAAACTTGCCTTTGCCCGATTGGTTGCTGAAAAATTGGCCGCAAGAGCTGCCGAGACTGAAGAGCTAAAACTTGTTCCATTTGGAAAGCTGACAAAAATGGCAATGGAAAAAGCCAATGGCTTATTTGGACTTCCTATTCAGCAAGAGTCAGATATCGCCGTCATTAGAGACAATCAGCAAATAAAACTTGTCGGACTTGGAACCAAATCATTGGGCGAGGAGAGTGTTCTTAGTGAAGGTGGATTTTATTACAAAACAGGTACATCGCTTTTTGTAGATTTTTTACCCTACATGAAAATAAAAAAAGAACAAATGAATTGGAGCCATGAAGGAAAAAACTATTTGGCAGAAGTGAATTTAACAAGAAAATTGACACTGAGCCATTTGGTTCCTGAAGAAAAAACATTTCGATACAACGAAATGTTAAGTGATCATGTTTTGCACGGATTAGTTGTCGTTGGGTCTGATTCGGCTGTTCTTCAATATGGTGAAAACGCGAAGGCTGTATTTCAGGAATATAAAGATTATTTTTCTGGGGTCGGTTTTACTTTTCAAAATCCCAAACCCGTTCCTCATGTAAAATCGTTTGTAAAACGTCGATTTTCTGAAGGCGAAGTAGTTGATTATTTTATTAAAGAGTCCCGTTCTGATGGCGATGAAAGAAATGCATTCAAGTTAAACAAAACCGGGCAGGTCTATCGAGGCGTTCGAAAATCTAAAGAGGGCAAAGAAATCATTGAGCTCGTTTACATGAGTGAAAATCAAAAATCAAACGATGAGCAATTGGTTTCTGACGCAGACCTGGGTCGATGGATGGCGACCAGAGAAAAGGCAAAATTGGGGCCCCTGGTTTACATCAGTTCAGGATACTGGAGCTATACAAAAACGGTGCATGAATTGACCATTGCAGCAAGCGGTATTCTCTCGATTATTCCTACATTTACCCGAATGGAGGGATTCAGGAATAATCCACAAAACGTCACACATGAGCTCATCGAGGGTCTTCGCGTCCGAGAAAATTTTGTCACCATTCGTAAGCGGATGGAAAAAAACGTTGGGTACAAAGCCAGAGAAGAAAATGTTTATTTATTTCCTGATGAGATTGATTTTGATAATCAGATCCGAAAAGCTCTCGTTAAGCCAGTCAATGAGGCCGTGAAACTTACTGAAATCACGCCCAAAGCAAGTGGGAGAAGTGTTTCGTCAGTGATGCCAAAAAAAGATAAGATAAATCTAAGAGTGGTCAGTGAAGTAACTAAGGGCGTCGCTTCAGACGCCCCCAAAGATGCACTTAAAGATCAAAAAGAAGTTTCTCCTAAAAATTAAAAGGCATTTGAACGGAGCTCACGGCTCTGAATGCGTTAATGGAGCCATAACCGTATGTGTTATTGGGAATATTGTTCCCGCTCAATCCGCCGCATGATTCAGCCGTTTTCTTAGGATCAGAAGTTAATCGAACAATACTTGCGGTTTTTTCTATTTGGCCAACGAGATCAGGTTTTGCTGACCATAAAAGTGCGATGAGCCCTACGACGTGGGGACCTGCCATAGAAGTTCCGCTCCATTGAGCTTGTTCGTAACCGCCTCCGGGCACACAGGATCGAACTTCAACCCCAGGTGCTGAGACATCGGGCCCAATTCCTCCATCAAATCGAGAGGGGCCGCGACTTGAGAAAAATGCAATTTCGCCATTGCGGTGATTAAGAGCACCTACAGAAAAAGTGACTTCTGAGTGATCGGCGGGTTGATCTTGTATTGTAGAGCAGGTGGGCCCGTCATTGCCTGCCGACGCGACCACCAAGATTCCAGCTTTTTTCATATTTTGAAGTACGGGTAGAATTTCGTCACCTTCACAACCTTCTGAGGGAGGGCATCCCCAAGAATTATTAATCACGTGTGGAGATTGGGCAGGCTGGCCGTCGGTCAAAGCGTTTCCACCTTGGGGATAGGGAGCCAAGAAAAATTCGAAACACTCGATGTAAGTGGTTGGACGACCGGTGCCCGCATCCATGTTTCGACAAGCTATCCATTGGGCTGCTGGTGCCATGCCAATTTTATTTGTGGCTCCGTCATTTCCGATCATTGTTCCCATAGTATGTGTGCCGTGACGGTCATCATCACATGGAGCGCTGATATTGTACCCACATGGATTGGTGGTTGATGTGATGGCCTGGTGAATGGCATCATGCCAACTGTAAGAGTGGTCGACGGAACCGGTAGCACTTATTCCGCGGTATTGTTTGTGGAGGGCTGGATGGTTCCAGTCAACCCCTGTATCTTGACCCGCGACGACGATTCCTTCCCCTCGAACTTTCAAATCGCTCCATACTTTATGAGCCCCCGTGCTCATGATGTTTTCGCCTGCCGCCGCATTGGGATCGTCGAATCTAAACAATTCTAATTGGGCAGGGGGACTTAAAAATACGTGAACTGTAGGATTGCCGATAATCTTGGCCACATCGGGCCGTGCCGCAATTTCTTGTATGAGTTCTGCCGTGGCTCCGTCTACGGAAACCATATTCATGATGTAAAATCTTTGAAATTTGAAACCCTTTTTTTGCAATACGCCCACAAGATCGGTTTGATTTGTAAGGGCCTTTTTTCTAAGTTTGTCATATACGTACTGACCTTTTTCAAGTTTTGTGGTGAATTTCTCAGCTCCTGTAAGATCAGCCTGATCCTTCATAATGACGAGGATGGGCATGTTTTCAATAACTGAACTTCCAATTTTTCGCGAAAAATCTGGTTTAAAAATCGCATAGCTTGGGTTTGACGTAGTAAGAACAAATAGAATTGGTAGCCATAGAGCAATAGAGTTTATTTTCATTTTTTCCTCCCCTGAACGATAGATCTCACGACCTCGTTACGCAATGAATTATGAAAAAAGCTTAATGAAAAAACAATCAATTATAGCTAGATTTTGGTCATAAAAAACAAGGGAATTATATATAATTCTCATGTGCGAACGACAAAGCCAGTGCCAAACCGAATCCAGGTCAAAGCTCCCATGGCCCTTGATTTTGAAATTCGAAAACCGCCTGCAGCGCCCAAGGGACTAGCCCTCTTACTTCATGGCTATGACCAAGATGCTTTTTCTATTTTTAGTAAATTAGAAAAATTCATACCAAAAGACTTTGTGGTGTTTGCGCCTACGGCTCCTTTTCCCATTCCACATTGGGATACGAAATTGTTTCCTGCCCCTGGCTGGCGAAAACAGAAGCTACGCCTTGGCTATTCTTGGTATTTTTATCAGTCACAAACCCAAGAATACTTAGTTGATATGACTACTTCGTTAGCCTGCATTGAAGCGGGATTAGAAAATTTTAGTTTATTAAATCTGCCAAAAATAATTATTGGATTTTCCCAAGGCGCCTATGTGGCCCCATTTGCGGCATTGAGACTTTCTGATTCTAAACAAGTTATTTGTATAAGTTGTGAATTTTTACCCGACGATCTACCCATAGGTTTTAGTTTTCGAATAGATGGAATCTTCGGTGAAAAAGATAGAATTGCTGAAATCGATGTGGCGCGGCGATCCCATGGTGAGTTGGTGAATAGGGGAGTCATTGGTGAGTTTCGAATTATTTCTGGAATGGACCATGAGGTTAACGAAGATTGCGGAATGGCAGTGCGCGAACTGATGCGAAACGTCGTGAAATCTTAGAAGTCTAAACTCTTGTCTAATTTTTATTCATAATTTCAATAATTTAGAACTTAAGTTTTGAGGTTGCCTGGACGAAAAGATGGGAGTAGCGGAGGGTTTATCCATGAACCAGAATTTTGTTTTGATTTTTGTTTTATTAATGTTCTCACTGCCAAGCTTTGCTGTGGAAAATGAAGATCCGGCCAAAGAGCTGCGTGAGAGAAAAAATCAGCTGGTCCAACTGGCAGCAAATCAGAAAAAACTGGAGAAAATAAAGGCCACCCAGGAAACTGATCGTGCGTCACTTGATGAGCAAATAGACAACATCAAACTTAAAATTTCTGAGTCTGAAGGTACCATTAGCGGATTACAAACAGTTATTGATTCAGAAAAAGAGCGTCTTGATTCTGCTCGAAGAGATTTTGATGGGGCCAAAAAACGAAGAATGGATTTGGATGCCAAGTTAGACAAGCTCAATAAAGAAAATGAAAGTATGAAAAAGCAGACTGCCCAATTTATTTCTGATTCAGCACGAGAAGAAAAAGAATATCAGTATAAGTCAAAAGAATTAGATGAAAAACAAGCTCGATCGGCAAAAGAACTGGCCGTTACAGAAAAGGAAAATCAAAAGTTAGAAAAGGAATTAAAAGGTCTCAAGGCAAATTTTGATTCAAAACAAAAGTCATTGGATGCGACTAAGGAATCTTTGAAATATGCAAAGACCCAATTAGATCAACTTAGAGATCAAAATGATAAATTGTTTAAAGACTCGTCTAAAGCTGAAGGTGAAAGTAGAAAAATCGAAGAAGTCTATAAAGCCACTTCAGGAGAGATTCAAAAACTCAAAACTGAAAATGAACACCTTAAGAATCGATACCAGTTGCTAGAAGAAAGTCGTATGAATAATGAGAAGCAAAGTCAAGCAATCACCGCAAAGGCAGCCCAAATGACCAATGAAGTTAAAGAATTAAAAGTGGCTGTAGAGAGAAATGAATCGGCTTCTAAAAGTCTTCAGGGTCAAATCGAAGCTGGCCGGTCAGAAATTGAAAAGGCTAAAAAAGAGCGTGAAGACTTGTTGAAGAGAAATGCTAGGTCAGAGGCTGAGAGAAATCAGCTCCAGGGCGCCGTTGATAGACTTAAAAAAGAGTACGATCAAATAGTGGCAAGTAATCGTTCTCTAGCCAGCTCCACCAAAGCAAAGTCTAAGTAAGAATTTTTGTTCGCTATCGAATGCTTGAGAAACCCGCAGATTGTAGCGGGTTTTTATTTTATAATTTTGTTAGATCAGTTTGAGACCAATTGATGTTAATGTCTTTAGTTTTCTTCCAGGAGTAACTCTTTTTAAGATCTTTTTCTGCCGCTTTGGCTACGGGTTCAATTGGATTTCTATCTAAAAGTTTGCGGTAAAGTATTTTGGCGACATGACGATGACCCAAAAGATCATTGAGTCGGGCTTTAAACAAAATGGCTAAGTGCTTTCTGTATGTGGAGCCGGCCGTAGTCATTCGGTAGTCTGGGTCTTTCATGGCCAGGTCTATGACAGTTAGGAGATTTCCAACAATTTTCCCATCGTACTTTTCAGTAGTTGCCAACTTGTTCCAAACGTAGGCCATTAATCCTGATGAAGTTCCTCTCTCAAGATTTTCGTTTTCTATGTGGTGAGCCAATACTGTCTGCAGGTATTGATCTAGGAGGCGAGAAATTTCATCGGAAGAGTGCACATTATCTGCGATTTGAATTTTTCTAAGTATTGACCTGAGTGCGATATTCAAAGCACTGAATTGAGAGGGAACAGTATAAGTTCCCAAATACTTAGGAGGAGCAGAAGATCTTAGATCTTCCCACTGATACCCGGCATAAGCCACATCGCTTGGGGGGAGGCCTGCAGAGTCAAGTCCCACCCAAAGAGTTTTATTGCCAGCATCCATAACAACAGATTGAACTGTGTCTAAACGACTGATTGTTGCCGGGGCGATTCGCACTCTATCGGATATAAGATCAATGAGTGAGAAATAGTTGGGTTGGATGGATTGAGCCACTGCGCTTCCATGACTTTGAAGCCTTTCGTAGCGCTCTATTGAATCAAAGTAACTGCCTGGCGACATAAACGATTCGAATTTTTTTAAGCGGGGTGAGAAAACATGACTTGTCTGAAAATAAAAAAGATCTTTTGTACGTCTGACGTAGACTTCTTTGTATGTTGTTTCTACGACTGCTTTTTCTATACCTTGAGTAAAAACGTAGAGCCAACTTCCTGCCCGGGGATAACTCTTTATGATCGCAATGGCCTCATCTATGCTATGGGCGCGTCTGATAACTTCTGTAGAGATCACAGACATGCAAACACCATTCACAGTGTTTTCAGTGATGCTGGGTTGGTGAACGGCCATAGTAAGTCCCGATTCGTTGAAACCGGTGATTCCTGGGGTGAGAATTCCCATGGCGCCGACAGACACCGCGGCTAAAGTTCCCGGTTCTGAAGGAACGGCATGAAAAATGAGTTGGTTTCGATCCCAAGTGCCAGCGCCTTGATAATCAAAATTTCGCCCATGCATAGAGACACTTCCGTCATTTGAAGACCAAAGAATCGATGTACAGCCCAGAGGTCGAAACCCCGGTTGTAAACCTGTTTTGCGTGCCGTACCCAATAGATTTTGACCGGCATCGGGCATGATGACCGTATCCCAGAGCTCATCTTCGGAAATTTCGATAGCTTTTCCGAATAATAAAAAATTTTCTTTGTTTGCTTGAGGAATGTGCTTGACCAACGGTTCTTTTACAAATTCCCTATAGATCCAACTGGCAATTTTTTGCAAAAATTTATTGTCCTTAAGTTTTCCACTGGACAAGAGATTGCCGGTTATCAGTGATGACATGGCATGGATCGTGTCTTTTCCTTTAGGATCTTTTATTACGAATTTTCCATAGTCTCTGATTATTTTAGGTTGTGTTCCTTCTACATGCATCACGGGAATGGGGTAGTCGGTGCGTAACCATGCCTCGGAACGGGCAAAATCAAAAAGAAAAAAATTT
>JAHFAE010000071.1:0-6051 GCA_023250675.1 Oligoflexia bacterium
CAGCCAAGACTTTTGTTGAACTAAATGTTTCATTGGATGTGGCAAGGCCTCTGATTCCCTCAACTAATTTCATGACAGGAACAGGATTCATAAAATGCATTCCCACCACCTTGTCAGGGCGCTTTGTGACTGAAGCGATTTTGGTAATGCTAATGGAACTGGTGTTAGATGCTAAGATACCTGTCGGTTTTAGTGTTTGATCAAGCTTTCCAAAAATTTCTAATTTAAGAGATTCTTTTTCAGTGACAGCTTCAATGGCAATGTCGACGTTTTTTAGATCACTGAACTCTGAGGTGGTTTTGATTTTTTTAATGATAATGTCTTTTTGACTGGCCGCAATTACTTCTTTTTTTATTTGGCGATCAAGGCTTGCGATGATAACTCCCATAGCTTTACACAATGCTTCAGGGGAGATATCAAAGAGGACCACGTCAAAACCCGATGCGGCTGCGACTTGAGCGATTCCGCTCCCCATTTGCCCCGCACCTAAGATACCAACTAAATTCATAGTTCCTCCAGCCTTAAAATTTAATGATTCTCTTTAGTTAGAGCTACACCGCCAGACCTCAGGTGTCAATACGAGGCCTCCAAGTTGCTGTTGAAAAAACGAGGCTGTTCAAGCTGGCACCTCTCTACATATCAATAATTGGAGGAGTAATACGCCAAATAATTCTGAACTCATCATTAGGAGTTTCAATGAGGCTTTCATTATTCTTAATGATGTAAACAAAGAGGCGCGAAATATTGTCGCGGCTGTGAAATTCTCCTCCCAAATAGCCTCTTCCTAAAACGTTTGCTGCGGTTTTGGAATTTGGATTTAGCTGTTCATAGCGCGTAATCAGATTAATTCGATCAGAGACAGGATGCTGAGCGTCGGCATGCCATGCTACCGTATCAATATTCCCCGTCTCATTATGTGTTTCGATGACCGAACCTTCGATCTGAAGGCCCAAGCCAAAAATATTAAATCCAAAATAAGCATTGGCCCCTCGAATTTGAGTCTCAGTGGTCGCTACGGGAATTCCCAATCGACCGGCCGTTGCCCCGACGCCAAAATCAATATTGGCAGGACCTTGATAGCCCCATTGGCCTGTGACAAACATTCGATTATCATAATTCGACAATCCTGCTCCCTCCCCATTGTGGGCAGCTAGGTTCATGTAATATCCTTCAAAATTTGTGTGAAAACCAACGCCTACATCCCGCAAAAGAAAATAGCCTTTTTCAAATAGTAGATTTCTCGGGAGCCAAAGTTGTTCTTCGTCAATAGAGCCCCAGAGGCCCCATGGAATGCGAAATTGACCGACGTAAATGTCGCCAATGAGAGTATGAAGTGTCCCTTTGAGATCAATGAGGTTAACAGATTCGGTGGGAGTGAATGACCATCGGGGTCGATACAAAAATTGATTGCTCCCGAAAGATCCTTCAATATCGATCCATTGGGCAAAACGACTTTCCAAACCAAGCCGCCATTGGGGATTGTCTAATATTCCGTAGGACGGCTCGCCCGTGCGAAATTGACTCTGAAGAAAAATGTCGTTCATCGATAAGATGGATTTTAATTTGGTGGTTTCACCTAGCTGCATGTTGGATGGTGTAGAGGATTGGGAATTGGAATAGGCTGAGGCCTGGCTACAAATTCCAAGTAAAAGTAATATCAAAATTTTCATTGATCTTATTTTTAGCCGAGATCTTGTACCAATCAAGTAAATACCAATATCAATATAGTGAGTGACCCCAAACTTTATTGATTTTTTGATTATGCCTTCTTAGTATTCGTTAAAACATTATGGCTAGGGCCCTCGGTCCACGCCTTTTTAAATTAATGGGCACTTTTATAGTTGGCGTACTGAGAATAGGCATGAACTATTTGCTCTCTCACCTTGTCACGCAATTCTTTTCTTGCCCTAACCCCTGACTCTTCGGCAAAAACCGGTGGTAATATTTCAACTACTACCTCTCTTGACCACTCACCCCAATTCATGAGTAAAGAGTTTCTCGGGAGAGCTAATTGAGTCCCATAAATGCAAATAGGGATGATCGGTTGCTGCGCACTAAGAGCTAAGAAAAAAGCCCCTTGTTTAAAAGGCCCAATTTTTTTACCATCGCATCTTGTTCCTTCAGGGGCCATCCAAAAAAATTCGCCTTTTTCAAATCGATCTTGAATTTTTTGAAAGTGCCTGGCCGATGTTTCAGGATTTTCACGAAGCACAGGAATAAAACCAAAGGCCGCCATCGCTTTGCCAAAAAATGGAATTTTGAACAGTTCTTCTTTGGCCGCCATTCGAAACGATAAGGGCAAAACAGTATATAAAACAGGAATATCAAGAAGGCTTAAATGGTTACTAACGAGAATCCCCGAAGAAACACCTTTGAGATTTCCTTTGCCTTTAAGTTTAACTTTGACAAATGAGACGCGGCAAAGTGTTTTGCCCCAAAAACGAATAAATGCGTCGCAGGTTTTTCTTGGCATGAATGGGGCGATAACAAAGAGAGTGAGGAGGGAACAAAAGAGCGTAAATACATTTACAAAAATAAAGATCAATATAGATCTTGGGTAGCTCGCAAGTTTCAATGTGGGGTGATTCCCCATTGCCGACAAACAGAGGGAATAACAACCGGAATGATTTTTTTGAGGACTATTCCTGCCTGACGAATATTATTTGAAAGCCGAAGGTTCAACGCAGGTCGACTGGCAAGCGTTTGGGTCACAGAAAACTTGTCCATCTTGCCAGTCTTTTTATAATATTCGTTAAAATCGGGCATTTCTGTATCAATGTCATCGATTAGAATTTTAATCGCCGCAACTTTTAGATTTTTTTCTAAAGCATGACGGGTGATCTCAGAGGCTTCCATATCAACCGCTTCGGCATGGGTTGATTCATTGAGTTTTTGGCGCTCATTTCTTGTTTGAACAACTAGCTTTTGCGACAAAAGTGGAGCACAGCGATAGGCTACTCCCTCTTGAATCAGGGCTTTACCAAGATTTCCATTTGTTGTGGGTTCAATAGAAAACATTTTTGAGTCAAATGGAGAAATGACCTTTGAAGCAATGACGACGTCAGATACTTTTAACGTGTTTGAAAGTCCCCCGCAATAACCCAAAATAAACACACCACCGTGACGATCAGGATTTATAGCTCGAATCGCCGCTTTTGCGGCAGCTTCGGGGCCCATGGATGTTTGGATAACTTCTATAGGAAAGCCGGCAATCAACCCTGAGAACATGGGTTGTTCACTTTTAACAGGTTTTATTTGGGACATGGAGTTTTTGATAATTTTTAATTCTTGATCTATGGCCACGGCGATGAGGAGAGACTTCATATTTACCCTTGAGAATCCGGTGAAAAGTAAATCTCACCCATCATACGATCGTGGGCGGCTTTTCTTTGTCGCCTTTTGTATTCCCCGTGAGCGGCCGTGCCTTCTAGATTTGATTTATAAGTTTGGTAATCCATCACCTGAATTTCGTAGGGATAAAAAAATCGAACAAGTCCTTTTTCAGTTTTAATTCTAACCATGTGGCGGCAAATAAATTTTATGACTTTATATGTATCGTCTGAGAAGGGGTTAAATTTCTCTTTGTAGTTTGCCCGGTGAGAATCTGAGGAGACCACGGCCTTAAGTTTGGCTTCAACCTCTTCGGGTTGAACGGGCTTTTTAGTTTCTAAAAATTCATCAATGGTTTCTAAGAATAAGTTAGTGGGGTAAAGAGTATTTCGGGATTGGTTTGGAAAGACGTTTGCAAAACAAAATACATTTTGACGTCTCAAAAATCGAATCACTCGAAAAGCGTCAAAGACCGTTGCCGTAACAAAACGCACTCCCATTTTGTCAAAAATTTCTAGTGCCACCGTCTCAGGCTTACTTAAGGTCTTAATAACCATGCTGTGGCGTTCTTTAAAGGCTTTGAGTTCAAATTTAACCAGTGGAATTTGATCGGGATCATTTTCCGAACCCAGAATTTGTTTTCCGAATTTTGCATGAACCCAATTTTGAATGGGCTTTAAGACCTGGTCTTGAATTTCTGAGGTATAGTTAAAAAAGAGGTCATTTTCCACATGAGCCACACAATGCATAACTCTCAAGATGGCACAGGACCAAGATTGAATGACGTTGTTTGAATGTTCGTGGGTGCTTGCATATAAAAGAAGACGGCGAATATCTTCTAGTTTTTCTCGAGTCCGCAGAACCTCAGGAATTTTTTCTGTGGGGTCTAAAATATTCTTTTCCATGATTTCTACGGCTTGTTCAAAGATGTTCCAGGCATTTTCAACTTCTTCAGGAATAGTGAGGTCATAACCGTAGGCCTTGAGAAACTCGCCCACTTCTTCTAGAGAATGAAAATCTAGGCGCGGAACATCGATGGTACTAAAACCACCGATGACCGTCTTCATAAGCTGCTTGGGAAAATCTAAGTTGATGGCCACATGGGAACTCTACCGAGCCCTCGCCCCCAGATCAATTATAAAGGTGCCAGGCGGTTTTTCCGCAAATATAAGCGGAGTAAAAACCCCAAATACCTCTATATTTGCGTAAAAACCGCCTGGCACCTCTAGGATCGAGATGGGCACCCCAGATGCCTCTATATTTGCGGAAAAACCGCCTGGCACCTTTTTATTGAAATAGGGGCGAAGTGAAGAGTTAAATTAAGTGACGATGTTTACTAAGCGCGAAAAGGGTAACTCAAAAGTATTGGGGCTTGAAGCTGCCAGCAAAAATAACTGGATGGCGGCTTTGATTTATTTAAATCGGGCGGCGAGGCAAGGCCACGTCGGTGTTGACGTACTAGATAATCTCGGCGAAGCCGCCTACAGAACCGACACCCCTGAAGCTCTTGGCCCGTTTCAAAATCACTATAAATACCCATCCATTGCTTCTCATATGGCCCGAGCATTTTTGATGTTAGGAGATTCCCAATCTGCATACGAATTTTTAGGATATGCAAAAGACTCAAGTCTAAAATCAGCACTGCTTGCCATGTTGGAACTTGGCGTGGACATAAAAAAAACCGCAGCCGCTTTTTTGCCTGTAGCAGAAAAACACCCTGACCTCTATTACCCAGAATTTTGGCGCGCCCTGGCGGCAGTGGCCGACGCCGTAGGTCGGGTGGACCTAACACAGTTGTCAGAACGAAAATCAAAGACCTATGCCTACAAAGATCCTAATATACATTTTAATCAAGCCCTGCGTCTGTTGGGAAAAGGCGAATTTCGCGCCGGCTGGAGGCTTTACGAATGGCGCTTGGTACCAGGGGCTAATCAATCAAATCGCACTGAGCTTGGTAAAATCCCAATGTGGGAAGGCGAAAAATTAAACGGAAAAACCCTATTAATATATTTAGAACAGGGCCTTGGAGACGGAATATTTTCACTACGGTATGTTCAACCCCTTTTAGACGAAGGAATTAAAATCGAAATCGTCGCCAGACCCGCCATTTTGCCATTGATTCATGCCGCCTATCCTCAGATTAAAACCCATGATGAAGACCAAGTTGCATTTGCAGATTATTGGGAGAATTTGGCGGCTCCTGATTTTTGGGTTTACGGGCTTTCAATACCTTTTCGCGCTAGCCTTTGGCGCCCCATAAATACAGGTAGATATTTAATTGCGCCGCCAGATTTGGTTCAAGAAATAAAAGAGAAGATAAAACTCATGAACCCTACGAATTTACCCGTTTATACTGTTAATTGGCATGGTCGCATCGAGACTGAATCAGATCGAAGTCGTGCATTTTCAGTTTCTGAATTCATTGAAGTTTCAGGAATCAATAAAAAACCGTGTTTTATTGTGTCTCTTCAAAAAGAGGCCTGCCACGACGATCTTGAAAAATTGAATGCTTTAACAATTAAAAGCGGCGGCCAGTTTTTAAATGCGGCCACTGAGCTTTCTAGTTTAGCAGTCACTGCGGCTTGGATAGCCGCTTCAAATCACTTACTCACCTGCGATACTTCGGTGGCCCATCTGGGGGGATCCATGGGGCACCCCACTACCGTATTGGTTCGAAACAAAGCTATTTGGCAGTGGCTCGCCCGAGGTGAACAAGCGGTT
>JAHFAE010000071.1:6061-15663 GCA_023250675.1 Oligoflexia bacterium
CACTGGCACCTGAAATTTCTTGGCTCGTAAAAAGTGCTGATAAGACCATAGACACGAATGTCCATTCAAAAAAGTCAAATGTTCAAAAGAGATTTCGACTTGCGGGCCAAAATACATTGGAGCAAACTAACAAAGCCCAATGGTCCCCCGTCGGTTCAATTGCACTTACGGCAGAAATGAAGGGTCAACTTATTCAGCAAATGAAAACCCACGAGTTAAAAGGAAACAAGCAGATCGCCAACGTCATTGAAAAATTTCTTGAAAGGTCTAACAATGAACACCTCTAAAAATCTCTTAAAGCTGAACTTGGGCTGTAGTTTTGACAAGCTCCCAGGCTTTGTCAATATTGACAAAGAGCCAGCCTGTGAGCCCGATCAAGTTGTCGATCTTGAGGGGCCGTGGCCATTTGAAACTAATTCTGTGAATAAAATAAGAGCTTCGCATATATTAGAACATCTGGGCCAAGAAACTAAAGTGTTCTTGGGAATTATGAAGGAGATGTACCGTGTTTGTGTTGATAGATCCAAGATTTATATCCAAGTGCCTCACCACGATCATTGGACGTTTCACGCCGATCCAACTCATGTGAGAAAAATTTTGCCAGAGAGTTTCAAACTTTTTGATCAAGAACTAAATCGTAAGTATACCAATGAAAAATATGCCAACTCCCCATTGGGAATTTATTGTGAAATTGATTTTGTATTAGAAAAAGCCCAACCCTCTTATGACGAACCGTGGGCAACTCGAATTAAGAATAAGTTAGTTGCTCCCTTTGATCTTGATTTTGCATCAAACCACTACACAAACTGCATATCGCAATGGGACATTGTTCTTCGAGTAAGAAAAAAAACATTAAAAGAGAATTAATTTGAAAACTTTGAACCAAGACCAATCCAAACTCTGGTTGGAAGCCGAAAACGCGCTTACTTTAAAACTTCAACCTGAAGACCTTCGCACCTCTGGGCTATTGGCAGCTCAAAGAATGGGCTGGTCTTCGGCACTCCTTAGGTTAGAAGAGGCCGTTCAAAATGGAGTCCGCGATTTTCAAACTCTGGATGCCTTGGGCGAAGCGGCCTACAGAGCCAAAATGTCTGAAGCCCTTTTGCCTTTTAAAGAATTGTACCGCGATCCTATGATTAGCATTCACATGGCTCGAGCCCTTATGATGTTGGGTCAAAGTGAGGAGGCTGAAGAGTTTTTGAAGATTTCAAAAGGGACGACTTTAAAAACAGCGGTTTCGGCATTGCTTGGCATGAGAGAGAATATTGAATCAGCAATTAAATCTATGCTGCGGCCATTTACTGGTAAAAACCAAACACAGATAGAAAATCTGAATTTCGCTGAGTATTGGCAAGCATTAGCACCAGTGGCCGAGGCAGCGGGCCGGGCTGATTTAGTAAGTTTGGCTGAGCGAAGATCAAAGGCTTTGGCCTATGATAAAGCGGTCATTCACTACAATCAGGCTCTGCGACTTTTGGCAGCTGGTGAATTTCGTGCTGGCTGGAAGCTTTATGACTGGGGTTTAGCCCCTGGTTCTCCATGTGAATCGGCAACGGGTTTTGCTGATATTGCAATGTGGGAGGGAGAATTATTGCAAGGCAAAAGCCTCCTTATTGTCCTTGAAAATGGATTAGGGGATCAGATTTTTGGATTACGCTATCTTCAGTCGATGGCAGATGAAGGTGCTCAAGTTGAGATTGCTGTGGATGAAGAATTGCATCAACTTGTGCAAAATAGCTTTCCTCTTATGAAAGTCCACGAGTTAAAAAAAGCAAGAGAAGAAAATTACTGGCAATTCCAACCGCGGCCCGATTATTGGAGTTATTGTCTTTCATTGCCATGTCGTGCTGATATTTGTGAGCCTATTGGCACTACGGGTTTTTTATCTGCGCCAAAAAACTTAAGTCAAACTTATAAAAAACTTATAGCATCGGTAAATCCCGATCATCTCCCCGTCTACGGAATAACTTGGCATGGAGACATTCGTACTGCTCCCATGCGAACACGCGCATACACACTTGAAGAATTTTTAAAAGAATCAGAAATATTGAATAAGCCTTCACTCATTGTCTGTTTACAAAAAGATGTCACTCATATTGAATTGGCTGAATTGCAAATTGAAATAGATAAGGTCGGTGGAAAGCTTATCAATGCAGCGCCACAGCTTGAAGATTTTGCACACACAGCAGCCTGGATCAAATGTCTTGATCATATGTTTAGTTGCGACACCGCGGTTGCCCACGCGGCTGGAGCCTTGGGCACTCCCACCACTGTGCTCATTAGAAATAAGGCTATTTGGCAATGGAGAAGTAATAACGATAAAAAATCTGTTTGGTATGATTCGGCACAAATTAAATACGCCTTAGCTCCAAAATTTTCTTATATGTTTGAAATACCCGATTAAGGTGAAACCGCTTGCACGAAAGTTGAGTGATAAGTGGTTGAATTGTCTCCCAATTGGCCGGCGAGATTGTTCCCACAAGCAAAGACTAATCCATCAGATCTTAACGCTAGGGTGAAATGACCTCCTCTCGTTGTGGCGATGGCGAGAGCGTTTGAAATTCCGGTAGCCTGCACAAAAGTTGATTTGCCAGCAGTTGAATTAACTCCTAACTGGCCAGCAGAGTTGTACCCACAAGCAAAGACTAAGCCATCAGATCTTAGTGCTAGGGTGTGAAATCCTCCGGCGGCTACCGCTACAGCATTAGAAATCCCGGTAGCCTGCACAAAAGTTGATTTGCCAGTAGTTGAATTATTTCCTAGCTGGCCAGCGAAGTTATACCCAGTTGCATAGACTAATCCGTCAGCTCTCAGTGCTATGGTGTGAAATGATCCGGCGGCTATGGCTATGGCGTTAGAGATTCCCGTAGCCTGCACAAAAGTTGATTTAGATACAGTCGAATTAATACCCAACTGGCCATCGAGGTTAATGCCACAGGCAAATACGAGTCCATCAGATCTCAAAGCTACTGTATGATTAGAGCCACAAGTAATTGCAACTGCATTTGAAACACCGAGTGCTTGCACGAATGTTGAGTGATTAGTGGTTGAATTATCTCCTAACTCTCCACTGCCGTTGTATCCACAGGCAAAGACCAACCCGTCGGATCTCAAAGCTACCGAATGATAAACGCCACTGGCTATTGCATAGGCATTAGAGATTCCAGTCGCTTGGACATAAGTTGATCTGTTTGAAGCTGAATTGTCCCCTAAATTGCCATGGGAGTTTTCTCCACTGCCAAAGACCAAGCCATCAGATCTTAATGCTAGTGAAAAGTTATAACCACAAGCAACTGCAACGGCATTAGAGATTCCTGTAGCTTGAACAAAAGTAGATCGACTGGTGGTTGAATTAGTTCCCAACTGACCATCGCCGTTGTATCCACAAGCAAAGACTAATCCATCTGATCTTAGAACCACTGAATGTTGATTTCCGCTCGCGCCAGCACAAATACCCATGCGATTGGTAGTGGTGGCGGTGATTTTTTGCCATGTACCGGCACTGCCTGTGGGATTGCCCAGTTTTGTCCAAGTGCCTGCGAGCGTCTTAAGAGGAATAAATTTATCGGCAATTGCCACCACAGCAGATATTCCGGCAAAACGTAGAAAATTTCGCGCAACTGGATTTGGCTTTTTCATGGGCCAAACGCCTGCACAAAGGTTGATCGACTTGTGGTTGAATTGTCTCCCATCCCGCCTGCGATGTTATATCCACAAGAAAAAACTAATCCATCGGACCTCAGCACTATTGTGTGTTCACTTCCACAAAATACTGCGGCAGCATTTGAGATTCCTGTAGCCTGCACAAAGGTTGATTTAGATACAGTCGAATTAATTCCAAGCTGGCCGTACATGTTCAATCCACAGGAGAAGACTAAACCATCTGATCTCAGCGCAACTACGTGAGAATTTCCACTAGCAATGGCAATGGCGTTTGAAATTCCGATGGCTTGTACAAAGGTGGATCTATTTGTGACAGAATTGTCCCCCAGCTGACCGTAGTCGTTTGCCCCGCAGGCATAGACTAATCCATCGGACCTTAACGCTACTGTGTAATAAAAACCACTGGCTACTGCAATAGCATTAGAAATACCAGTAGCTTGGATAAAAGTTGAACGACTGGTAGTTGAATTATTTCCCAACTGGCCATAGAAGTCGTGACCACAGGTAAAAACTAACCCATCTGATCTCAAAGCTACGGTATGAGCACCTTCTGCGTCGATAGCCACGGCATTTGAAATTCCGATGGCCTGCACAAAGGTGGATCTATTTGTGACTGAATTGTCTCCCAGCTGACCGTAGACGTTTGTCCCGCAACCAAAGACTAACCCGTCAGATCTCAGAGCTAATGTGTCATAGTTTCCACATACTACTGAAACAGCGTTCGAGATTCCTGTGGCCTGCACAAAGGTGGATCGATCCGTAGTTGAATTGTCTCCCAATGCGCCGGCGAGATTGTATCCACTAGTAAAGACTAATCCATCTGATCTCAAAGCTACGGTATGATAAGGTCCACAATCTACTGCAATGGCGTTAGAAATACCTGTGACTTGAATGTAGGTTAATCGGCTCGTCGTTGTGTTGTCACCCAATTGGCCGTAAAGGTTATACCCGCAGGCAAAAACCGCACCATCAGACCTTAACGCAACCGAATGAGCTTGACCTCCACCTATTGGGCGATTCCTACGCCGACTTCCTCGCAAAGGGAGTCTCGTTTTAGATATGGTTGTAGAACCTGTGCCACTGAGTTTCTGCCAGGTGGCGCCGTAAGCTTGTTGTAAATGGCCCCCCAAAACTTCGGTTACCGCCGCCGAAATACCTGCAAATTTTAAAAATTTTCGTCGATCCATCAATTTGGTTCGTGGTGCCAAAACGAAAGAGGTTCAGTCTGATGCCAAAGATCTGGAGGAATGATGGGTTCTCGAACCTGGTGGTTAAGTGTTTTTCGAACTTTGTGCATGCCAGTTAAGTTGACATCTTTGTCGAACTCATCGTAGGAGGCTTCTACATTATTGAAGTCATGCTCATAATAAGGTTCGCCTATAAATTTATAAATATCTTGCATGACTTCTTTGGGTTTAAGACAGAGATCATCGTAGTTCACCAGCAGAATCATATCGTGCTCGCCGCCATAGACCCCTTGCTTAAGGCCATTGAGCGCAAAACCAATAGTTCTGTCTGGGCGTAAAAGTGCCGCCGACCGGGAGTAGACGTCGGCTGATTCTTCTGTAGAAAAAAGTGAACTCACCGAGTAAGGGTTCTTACGAAGCAATTGCTCAAAACTATCTAGAATCCACGGGATATTTCGCACACAACAAATCATCTTAGATTCTGGAAAAACATCACGTATGAGAGCCGTCATCAATGGCCAACCACGATTGGTATCAAAGACCACTGGGTTTGAATCTTCGTAATAGGTATGCAATAAATTTTTGACAAGCCTTCGCCGTTTTTCTTCTGGACACTGTATTCGATAGCCCCCTTGAGCTTGGGCTTCTGTAACGATGGCTCTCACCATTCGAGCAGCAGGACCAGAAATCGAGGCCGAAAACCGGGGGTTTTGATTTAAAACAGTAGATAAAAGAGTCGTACCTGATCGGGGAAGACCTGAGATAAAGTTTATGCTTTTCATGTCGAAGTGTTCCTAATTGTTCTGGAATCAATTATGGGATAAAAACTTCGTATTGCAAAGTAATTAGATAACAAGACTTTAGACCTGGGTTATTTGCAAATAAATAGGTCGCCGTTTGAATCCCGTGCAATAGAACCCGTTGTTGAGCAAGCCCCACCATCGGTTGCTGCTGTTGAGTTAATCACTATGGTTCCGTTAACAACGGTGTTGCCTTGATAGTCGACTTTTAATTGACTCGTACCGTTGAGTTGAAGATCTAAGAGATTTCCTGCGAAAGCACCCGCGGCATTGACACCGACATAAGTACCGGCTGTGCTCCACCCCGTAGAGGTTGTACCATTTTCTACTAAGACGAGAGCTTTATTTGTGGTTGCGGTACCACCGGTGTATGGCGCACCCGTCAATTTCAAAGCAGGTGTTGATGTAGCTCCGGCCGTACCGATTTGCAAAGGTGAACTTGGGGCCGTTGTGCCGACGCCGATGTTTCCCGTTGTGTAGTAAATATCATTTGCCGTCGTTGTCCATTGTGTGGCTTGAAGAGTTGTGGCCACTGTTCTTCGCGTGTTGCTTGCGTTGGTGTAGTATAAACTTGTTCCGTCAAACTCCAGAGCGCCGGCTTCTGCTGTGGCCATCAGAACGCCAGTTGCAATTTTAATGGGCGCACTGCCGGCAATGGTCGTTGAAGCTGGCAGGTGAAGTTTTGCTGTGGGTGATGTCGTACCGATACCCACATTTCCTTTTATATATGCCTTGCTTCCATCACCAGCTACTTCAAATAGCGAAGTCGAAGAATTTGCGATCATAAAGCCATTATCAGACGCGCTATACACCTTGGCCACCACCGCCGCATTCGTAACAATACCTGCTCCAGTAGGAGAGAGTTGTAATCCAAGCGTCCAGTTACCGCCATCATGAAACTTCACGAAATTATCGTGAATATTAATGTTTCCGCCCACATCTAACGTATCAGCGGGATTCGTAGTTCCTATGCCAACGTTGCCTGTAGTGTAATAGATGTTACTTGCGGTCGTCGTCCATTGGCTGCTGGAACCAATGCTAATCGTTTTTCTAGAATTACTTTCGTTGGTATAGTAGAGGCTTGTCCCATCATACTCGATAGCCCCGCCTTCGGCAGTAGCCATAAGAACACCCTTTGCCAACTTGACTGGCGCAGTTCCCGCAACAGTTGTCGAAGCGCGACTTGTGATCGTACCTGTCATCGTCCCACCAGCTAATGGAAGGTTTACACCGGTCACTTCTAGTGATTTTCTAGAGTTACTTGCATTGGTGTAGTACAAAGATGTTCCGTCAAATTCGATGGCGCCGGCTTCAGTGGTCGCCATTAACACACCCGTCGCAAGCTTCAAAGGTGCAGAATTGGCTACAGTTGTCGAAGCGGGCAAATGAAGTTTAGCTGTGGGTGAAAGAGAACCAATCCCCACATTACCTGTAGCATCCATAAAGAGGCCAGTATTAAAAGTACCTCCGGATTGCTTTGTCTGAATTTGAAGGGTACTTGCGGTATTGGCGTTGCCATTTGGGGCTGTCGAAATAATATTGACGTCGGCTCCACCGGAGTTTTTAAATCGTATGGCTGAACCGGTACCCGCCGTTGTTCCTTCGTTCGCAATATTCTGCATCATCGCCACTCCCCCTGCTGCAGTTGTTCGCAGGTCTAAGGGGTTAGTTGGTGCTGTCGTACCGATACCCACATTTCCTGCAAAGGAACTTGAGCCCGTACCAATAGTGATACTCAAAGGGCGATTTGTAGAGTTGCCGATAGCATAAGTGTTATCCGTGCCAGGCAAGAAATACCCCAAGGAACCAGCTAAAGTAGGCATATACCACCAACTGTTGGAGGCTCCTGGTGATGCATTATTGTTGGCAAAGTCGATTCCGTTTCCACCCCAAGTCGAACGAATTCGCGTAAACCCTGAGTTATTTGCAAGATTGTATTCAGTTCCGCCGTCCAGGATAATGCCATTTGTATTTTTGATATTTATGTTTCCTTGTACATCTAGCATTTGAGACGGACTTGTCGTTCCTATGCCCACATTGCCTGTAGTGTAGTATATGTTCGTTGCCGTCGTCGTCCATTGGCTGCCGACACCAGTTGCTACGGTCTTGCGTGAATTACTCGCATTGGTGTAATAAAGAGTAGTGCCATCATATTCAATGGCCCCAGCCTCTGGAGCTGTCATCAAAACACCTGTTGCAATTTTTAAGGGAGCAGATCCCACTGTACCTGAAGATGCGGAAAGATGTAATTGGGCCGTGGGTGATGTGTTACCGATACCTAGATTTCCGGCAAAGTAGTTGTTTAAAGCAGATTGGGTTTGGAACAGACCCCATTTGTTAGTACCTTGCACAGTGTCTATATACATACCGTACCCGTTAGTCATAGTGCCGGCGGGATTTGTAACTGAGGAGTAAATTCCATAGGCATTGGATGTAGTTCCGCCGCCATTTGAAATCGTCGATTTGACCCCGTATGAATTGGTCAATGTAGTACCTACGTTTCTCGCGCCATAAGACGCAGCGTTGACCCCGTAAAGATTTGTAGTGGACCCACCGACAACTTCGGCAAAGCTATACGTACCCCCCGCATCTGTAGCTGGGCCACCGTCTTGATCTACTGAAGTTACCGTACCGTATACGCTGGATACTGCCCCGCCCCCCCAGTTGATAACTTCAGATTTGGAACCTACGAGGGAACTCGGAGAAGAGGTCAAATCATTTTCAAGGTAACTAAATGACCCAATCGCCTGAGCATTGGTATACGTGATCGTGTTATCTTGAAGTACCGTGTTGCTAAACAGAGTTGTAAGCCTATTTAGGGAGTAGTCTTGGTTCGAGACCAGATTTGGGGCAACTTGCATTCCTGATCTGGTTTCAGCTGTGCCGTAATCGTTCGGCCAATACGCAAGCGGTCCCGCTCGAATAACGACGCCGTTTGCACCTTCTACGTCAAGAGTAGCTCCCGGATTCGAAGTTCCGATTCCCACCCTGCCCGCGGTGAAATAGATGTCGCTCACTGTAGTCGTCCATTGACTTCCGACACCAGTTGCTACGGTCTTACGTGAATTACTCGCATTGGTGTAATAAAGAGTAGTTCCATCATATTCAATGGCCCCTGCCTCGGGAGCTGTCATCAAAACACCTGTTGCAATTTTTAATGGTGCAGAACTTGCTAATGTCGTGGAGGCTGGGAGATGGAGTTTAGCGGTGGGCGATGTTAATCCTATGCCAACATTACCACTTCCTAAAATTGACAGGGCATTTACAGGAGTACCTGCTGTTCTCATTCTAAATTGAGTTGTTGCTGTTGCCATGTCATAGGTATTGTCAATATAGAATTTAGCCGTGCCGCCAGTATTGGCGTCAAAATGTATGGAACCCTGATTGGCTGCAGTATCGCCCAGTAGTATGGCTCCCTGGAATGCCCCGGCTCCTCCAATTGGATCCCACCCATTGAACAATGCTTGCGCCCCAGTAGGTTTATATACTTGAAGTGGATTGGCCGGCGCCGTGATCCCAATTCCGACGTTGCCGTTAAAATAGGAAGTCATATCATTTTGGTCTTTACCGAAGCGAGCAACTGTACCAGCAGTAGCAACTGAAACGCTGACCCCTTGATCAGAGCCAACAATTACTCCAGTATAACCACCACCCTGATATCCTCCTTTGATATAATTATTTACAGTTGAATTTCCTCCCAATAAAATTTTTCCGCCAAATTCGCCAGCCACTTCGACAGTCCCGAAGGTACCATTTGTGGGCGATGAAAACTTTGCTATAGTCCCGGTATTGGAGCCCGTGTTCACATCAAATTTATATGTAGGACTCGTCGTTCCTATGCCCACATTTCCAGTAGAATAGTAGATATCATTTGCTGTGGTCGTCCACTGACTGGAGTTAGTCGTTGTCGTCAGAGTTTTTCTGACGTTACTTGAAGTCGTGTAATATAAAT
>JAHFAE010000153.1 GCA_023250675.1 Oligoflexia bacterium
GCAATACATCTTAAAGTCGTTGTTTTTCCACATCCCGATGGCCCCAGAAGTGAAACAAATTCTCCTTGTTGCACGCCAAATGACACCCCATCTAATATGCAAGATGACCCGTAGGATTTTTTTAAATTTGTGACGAGTAAGTGGGGAGAAGTGTTTTGCATATTAATAACCTAACTTGCCATTACTTAAGATTCTACTCAATTGATTAAGAATAAGAATCATGCCAATGAGAAGAATGGCCAAGGCCCCCGCAGAGGCTTGATCAGCGTAATCTTGCAAATCAAAAAGAACAGTGCCGATGGGGCGAAACGAAGGGCTCGCTAAAAAAACAGACATGGTTAATTCGCCTAGAATTGGAATCAATACGAGAAAGAATCCGCCAATGAATTCTGGCCTTAAAATGGGTAAGACAATCTTTCGCCAAACTTGCCAAGGGGCTGCACCGCTAAGTTTACCCGCTTCAATAAGTGAGCTTGAAATGTTGGTATAACCAGTTCTTAATGGCTGAAACGCCAGACTCATATGCTTAATCACAAATGCTGCAACGGCGATCCATGGAGTGTTGTAGAGGTTTACTCCGTATCTTCCCGAACAAACCACAATAAGGCCCAGCGCGATAATGGCGCCCGGTGTGGAGAGAAGAATTGAAAAAATATTTTCTACAATTTTCAACTGTTTTTTATTTTGAGAAAGGATTCCAAGGGTGACAATAGAGAGAAGCGCAATAATAAAGCTACTGGCAAAACCGTAAATAAGACTTCCTTGCAGTCCAAATTTAGTTTCTGCTAAATCAAAAACAACATAGGAATAACGAGAAAATGAAATATCAGCGAAACATTGAAGTTGCCCGGTCTGAAGGCTACTTTGAAGACATCCGGGTTTTACAATGGTAGACAAAAAGAGGCAGGTCAGTGGTGCCATCCAAAATAAAATTTGGGTTACAAAAAATACCGTCTGGAATATCAAAAAAGATTTTAAAGATTGAGATTCATCTGAAAGTCGAGCGCTTTTCCCTGACAAGACGGCGTATTGTTTTTCATCTTTAACAAAGTAATTCAATACTAGTGGAGTGAGAGCCAATATAAATAAGACTAGAGATAAACTGGCGGCTTCGGGTAAACCATCAAGGCCTCCTAACTGGATGGCCTGATAAATTTTAAAAGTAAGTGGGTACACGTGCTCAGGAGCACCAATCCATGCGGGTATGGCAAAGGCTGAAATATTCAACGCAAAACAAAGTCCAATGGCACTGATCATCGTTGGTCGAAGCAGTGGAAGTTCTATTTTCATAAAAACTTGCCAAGCTTTAGCTCCCGAGAGCCTGGCTGCTTCACGCATAGATGTGTCTATGCGCTTGATTTTTTCTTCAAAAAGTAAGAATGCCACAGGCATATGGGCCACTGAAAATAAGAATATCATTCCAAACATTCCATAAAATCCAAAGGGAAACTTAAATGCGAAATTGAGAAGCCCCGTGGTTGGATTCCATGAAATGACAAAGGCGATGGCTAAAATGAAATTTGGAATAAGATAAGGAAACAGCAGTAAGAGTCGTTGATACCTTTTGCCTGACCAAGTGTAATTTGCAAATTGTTTCGCAAATAAAAGCCCACAAATGACTGATGCTATAGCCGCAGCCACACTAGAAAAAACCGTTATCTTTAATGACTTTAAAAAAGTTGGATCTTGAATAACACTGGTCAGAGAATTTAAATTATTTTGGGAGAGCAATCCCCAAAGTGGACTTGCAAAGAGGACGATTACAATAAGAACAAAGAGCCACGACATTTTTAAGTTATTGTAAGACTATTTGGCTGAATTGTTTTTTGATATTTTTTGAATTACCAGCAACCTGAGAAATGGCTTCTTGGGTCCAAGAAGTAGAATTTTTGATAACTTCTTTGAGTGGTTTGGCCCCATCTGGGGCGCTCACATCGTTTCGAACGCTGTACATAAAGCCGTTTCTTAGCAAATTTTGCCCATCTTTTGTAAGTACGAATTCAGCAAATTTTTGAGCCAAATCTTTTTCTTTTGTAGATTTAAGTATCACTTGCACACTGGGGATGGGGATACTCCCATCAGTGGGATAAATAATATCGATGGGGCTACCTCGCGTTTTTGCGGCCAAAGCGTTTTCTAACAATACCATTCCGATTTTTTTCTCACCGGTTTCAATTTTTTGGATAACTGTTGAATTACCACCGCTGGAAGCAACATTGTTTTCTCTTAATGTTTTATAATAGTCCCACCCGTATTTTTTACTCAAATAGGCCACAGTTGTAAAATGAGTACCCGATTCAAGGGGACTGCCGAGTTGAATCGTATTTTTAAAATCTTGTTTGGTGAGATCTTTAAAACTTGTTGGTCGTTTGGATGCCTCGAGAGATTTGTGGCAGATAATAACCATCAATGAGTAATAATTTGTTTCAGGGCCCTTGTGACCGGCCCAATCCAAGACAAGACCTCTGGTTTGAAGATCGTGACTCCAAAAAGCGTCAGAGGTGAGAATGACGTCGGCCTGCGGTTTTTGGGCAATGAGTTCAGCTTCAACTTTGGCTTGAATTTTTTCTGAGCCAGCTTGAAAAACTTGAATTTCTGTATCTGGATTTTTGGCTTCAAAACCTTTTGCAAGGGGAGTGGCAAACTCTTTATAGATCGACGTATAAATCCAAAGTTGTTTTTTAGCGGCCCAACCACTTGAATGAATCGATAAAACAATCACAGCTAACAAAAGTGTTTTTGTCATGGCTATAGCTCCAATCCCAATAGTTAGATCAAGGATATCGCCTCATGGCAATACTCACCAAATCTTTTAACATAGTCTTAACAAAAGAGGGGCCCTCATATATGAGAGCCGTGTAAACTTGAATCAATTTTGCCCCTGAATCAATAAATTGTTCCGCCTGCTTGTGATCTTGAATACCGCCAACTCCAATCAAAAATAAGTTTGGATTAGCCTTGTTGTAGGCCTTTATCAAATTGAGATTGGCTTCGATAATAGGGGCACCACTGAGCCCACCTGGCGGTAGTCGTACAATATCTATATCAGAGAGTCCCGTAGCCGAAGCATGATTGGCCAATGTATTTCCGCAAATAACACCACTTAGTTCATGTTTATTCACAATTTGAATAACACCATTCATGTATCGATTGAAATGATCGGGCGCCACTTTAATAAAAATGGGCTTACTGCCAGAAATGGATTTAACCCCAATCACGATGGCTTCGAGAGTATCTTGACTTTGCATTTCACGCAGCCCAGGAGTGTTGGGGGAGCTCACATTTATAACGAGGTAATCAACACATTCGATAATTTCCATTGCTGCAATTTTGTAGTCCCGTGGTGCATCATCAATTGGAGTGGCGGCGTTTTTGCCGATGTTTCCACCTATCTTAATTGTTAAACCTTGGACGCGAGCTTTACGAATATTCGCCGCCACAGCCTTAACACCAATACTGTTAAAACCCATTCGATTAATCAGCGCTCGGTGCCGGACATATCTAAATATTCTTGGTCTCGGGTTTCCGTCTTGAGGTCTGGGGGTAACAGTACCGATTTCTACAAATCCAAATCCAAGGGCCTGCCATCCCCAGAGCGCTTCAGCATTTTTGTCAAACCCTGCTGCAAGCCCTAGGGGAGATGTGAGTTGTCCAAAAGGTGTCTGGGTTTGAAGTCTCCCGTGTGTAGCCCAATGTCCTCGTTTCCATATGCCACGTCTATAGAGAGACCCAATGAGTTTTACCATTTGAATTCCCAAATAGTGG
>JAHFAE010000072.1 GCA_023250675.1 Oligoflexia bacterium
GATTCTAATAGTGGTGAAATAAAAACTCACTTAACTGTTCTTTCATCGCCTAAGACGTTTTTAAAACCTGAAAAAAGAAATTTTGGAATGGTATTTCAAAGCTACGCAGTATGGCCCCATATGAATATTTTTGAAAACGTGGCTTTTCCACTGAAAATGGCCAAGAAATTTTCTAAAAACGAAATCATTTCTAAAGTTGAAGATGCCCTAAATATGGTTCACCTCAAAGGCTTGAACCACCGCTATGGCCACGAACTCTCCGGCGGTCAGCAACAGCGAGTTGCCTTGGCTCGGGCTTTAGCCATGTCTCCAGAAATACTTTTATTAGACGAACCTCTCAGCAATCTTGATGTTTTGCTCAGAGAAGAACTGCGTGCTGAGATCCAAAAACTTCAAAGAAAACTTAAAATGACGACGATCTTGGTTACCCATGACCAACGAGAGGCCCTTTCTCTATCTCACCGAATCATTGTAATGAATAAGGGTAAAATCGAGGCTCAGGGTACGCCTCAAGAGCTCTACACTCGTCCGCCAACACCCTTTGTCGCAGAGTTTTTGGCCAGTGGCCAAAGTATAAAGACCAAGTCTGGCGAAATGAGACAGTTTATTCCGCGCAAATGGAATTTATCTGTAGATCAAGACGGCAATACAGAGGCTCTGACTGTTCTTTCCCAGCTCTATTTAGGAAACGAATATGAGTATTGGGGAGAAAGCGAAAAATATTCACTGCCCATTAAGTTTTTCTCTGACCAAAACCTTGAAATTGGCCAAAAAGTACATCTGAAATACCTTTAAAAATCACCAAAGCCTTGCTAGATATAGCTCCCATGAAGTTGTCAACCAAGCTCTTAGATTCCCACTATTCATTTCGGGATATAAAAGAACTCTTAGCTAAAGCTAACGAAGAGAAATCTGGCGACAAAATGGCGGGCCTTGCTGCCAAAGACGCCCGGGAGCGTGTGGCCGCCAAGATGGTTTTAGCCGACATCACTTTGAGCGAACTTTTTGAGTCACCTGTTGTTCCCTACGAAAAAGACGAAATCACTCGTCTTGCCATAGATTCCATAAACAAAACTCTATTAAATAAAATTAAAGGTTGGAGTGTCTCAGAATTTCGTGAATGGATTCTTCAAGATACTACATCAGGAGATGAAATCTTAGCGTTGTCCCCCGGTTTTGCGCCCGAGATGGTTTCTGCAGTGACAAAACTCATGACTAATATGGATTTGGTTGTGGCAGGGCGAAAAATCAGAGTCGTTGTAAAATGTAACGCCACTTTAGGTTTGGAGGGGCGAATCTCATCACGGCTTCAAACTAATCACCCTACTGACGATGTAAATGGGATCATCGCAGGCGCCAAAGAGGGCCTCTCTTACGGTACCGGAGATGCGGTCATTGGCATTAATCCTTCAACTGACCAAGCACAGAGTTGCTCAGAGATTTTGAAAGCTACAAAAGACCTTATGGAGCGCTACCGTATTCCAACTCAAAATTGCGTTTTGGCTCATATGACAACTCAAATGCGAGCCCTTGAAATGGGAGCACCTTTAGACCTTATGTTTCAAAGTATCGCCGGAAGCGAAATTTCAAATTCAGAATTTGGCGTGTCTATAAAAATGTTAGATGAAGCCTTTGAAATGACAAAAAAACTGGGGACGGCAAAAGGTCCCAATATCATGTATTTTGAAACGGGAGAAGGAACTGCCCTTAGCGCCAATGGACACCACGAAGCCGATCAATTGACCATGGAAGCTCGAGCCTACGCCCTGGCTCGAAGATATAAGCCCTATTTAGTAAATTCAGTTGTGGGGTTTATTGGTCCTGAATATTTATATGATTCTAAACAAATTATTCGGGCAGGCCTTGAAGATCATTTTATGGGAAAACTCACTGGTATTAGTATGGGCTGCGATGATTGTTACACCAATCACGCCGTAGCAGATCAGAATGACCAAGAGGACTTGGCGGTCTTACTGGCTGCTGCTGGAGTGAATTATCTGATGAGTCTTCCTATGGGTGATGATGTCATGCTTAACTATCAGTCTACTAGTTTTCATGATAATGCCTCGCTAAGAACTATCATGAAGTTTAAACCTACCCCTGAATTTGAAAATTGGATGGAGAGAATTGGTCTTTGGGAAAACGGCCGGCTTACAGCTAAAGCTGGCGATGCCAGTATTTTTATGTGAACTATGAATGATGATGAATTAAAAAGTGTAATTAGAAAAGTCATTGGTGAAGTGGTGAGTCGTTCTTCTTTAAAAGAATTGATGAGGAACGAATCAGCATCCCAAGCTTCCCTAAAACCTAATGGCCGAATACTGGCCGATGAAAACATCGCGAGATGGTTGGGTAAAACTTCTACTCACGTTTCGCCTCAAACTGAAAATAGTAAATCATCAGTCAGCACAAATTCTAAACACACACAGAGCAAATCAAAAAAAAATCTCATTCCCAAGGCCAAAAAACCTGAAAAACTAGAAGCTCTTTTAGAATCAACCCCGGCCCGTCTTGGGGTTTGGCGCGCGGGCACTCGCTACCTCACACGAGTGGCCCTCAAAATGCGAGCCGATCATGCCGTGGCCAAAGATGCTGTCTATGCAGAACTCAAACCGGGTTTTGCTGAGGCCAATGGTTGGATCTCCCTTGAAACAAAAGCAAAAACTAAAGAAGAATTTTTATTGAGGCCCGATTTGGGTCGAACTCTAAGTGAAGACAGCTTAAAAACCGTTTCTGAAAAGGCCATCAAAGGCCCTGATGTCCAAATCACAGTATCCGATGGCTTAAGCGCGTGGGCGGCCGAGCGATACGCAAAACCTCTTATTGATGAACTCACAAAACTTTTAACGAGCGCAGGTCTAAGCCTGGGCACTATTTTTTTTGTAAGGTATGGTCGTATTGCAATTCAAGATATTATAGGTGAAGCTGCCGGCGCAAAACTGAGCATGATCTTATTGGGAGAAAGACCAGGACTTGGCACCGGTGATTCTCTTTCAAACTATATGATTTATGGTCCAAAAATCGGTGCCATAAATGCCAAGAAAAGTATGATATCAAATATTCACCCGGCCGGTCACAAGCCTGCCGACGCTGCACAATTGACCATGAGCATGGTTAAAAAAATGTTTGAACAACAATGCAGCGGCATAGAATTGAAGGTATAAAAAATGGAAATCACTGCTCTCAAACCAAAACTTCTCAGTCAAAGAGTTATTCACCAAGTGACTCCAGCTCTTGCACGTCAACTAGGTGTGACAAGCGACAAGCACATAAGCCTTGGCCTTGTCACTTGTGATTTTGACGATGCTTTGTATGTGGCCCTAGATGAATGCACCAAACAGGCTAATGTAGAAGTCATTTACGCAAAATCTTTTTATGCAGGAAGCTCCCATTCTAGCGGCCCCCTATCAGGAGAAGCCATTGGGGTTATTGCAGCCCAAGACCCCGCTGAAATCATTTCAGGATTAAAAGCTATTGAAGAAAGTTTAAATAAAGAGGCATGGTTTTACACCATCCAACCAGAACAAAAGACAAACTTTTTCCCCCACGTGGTTTCAAGTGTGGGACACTATCTATCAAAGTTATGCAAAGTCCCCGTCGGTTCTTCCCTTGCATACCTTATTGCTCCTCCTAATGAAGCTATGATTGCTTTAGATACTGCCATGAAAGCGGCTCGTGTTGAACTTGTGAAGTTTTATGGTCCCCCCACCGAAACAAATTTTGCCGGTGGATTACTTGCAGGATCACAAACCGAGTGTGAACATGCTGCGCGTGCGTTTGCCGAAGCAGTCATTCAATTGGCTCAAAATCCAGTACAATTGTGAACTTGATTTTTAAATATGAAACCCATTTCTAAAACCGCACGGAAACTAGATGTTGTTTTCAAAAAGCATGGCGTGAAATTGCCACTTACGCCAATAATGTTAGAGCAATTTGCAAAATTCTACGAATTTCTTATGGAATATAATAAGAAATACAATTTAACTCGACTTACAACATTTGAAGAAGTGGCTGTAAAGCATTTTATAGATTGTATTTATGTGGCACAGCTTACAAAACTGCCTGATCGAATTTTAGATCTTGGGACGGGAGCGGGGTTTCCGGGCGTGCCTTTGAAAATTGTTTCACCAGAGACTCGAATTATTTTAGCCGAAGGTGTCCAAAAGAAAGTGAATTATCTAAAAGAACTGCGTGAGCATCTTGGGTTAAGCAATCTTGATATTTTAGGCCGGAATATTGATGTAAAAACTCTCTACCCCGTGAACGGGGTCATCACTCGAGCTGTTGAGACGGCCACGGCTACTTTACAAAACGTGGTGAACTGCCTGCAGTCTGGCGGCCGAGTCATTCTTATGAAAACACCGGGGATCGAAACTGAACTTGAAGAGGCGAAAGCCAAAATGAGTTCAAAATATAGACTCATTGAAAATATAGATTATAAACTTGGTCCCACCACTCATGAACGCAAACTCGTTATCTACGAGAAGTTGAAGTCGACCACTGATAAAGCGCAATCGACGTAGCAACCATGGCGTTTAGCGAATCCATGTCTTTTGAAATTGGAATATTCACACGATGTGTGGGCAAATAATTTTTAGGTTGCCCTTGGCCCTCACGGCCAGGAACAAAAATAAAATCTTTCGGAAAACTAAATTTGTCTAAGGAAGTGCCATTTAAGTCCAAGGCCACCGAAACATTATTTCCAAATTCAAATTCCCAATCAGTTAAACATTTGTAATACTTATGCGAAAATAAAGTCCCGCTAGCAGCACGACTACTCAAAGGATTAAAAGGATTTGCCGCCCCAGGGCCCAAAATGATCTGATTCACGCCAAATGCAGCCGCCGTTCGCAAAATCCCTCCCATGTTTCGAGGATCTTGAAAGGGTACAAATACCGAACAACCTGGCAAGTTTTCAGATGGTGAAAAATCGTTAAAATCAGGGATTCTCACAATCAAAATAGGTGAATCCGTCCTGAAAATATCTAGCTCTTTAAAAAGACCTTCGGAAACACTGTAAAAAGTAAAATCGACTTTAAACTCAAGTTCGTATCCTTCGGGGTAAATAATTCCGAGACAATTTTTCATCGTCGAAGAGTTCTTGACGAGATCGGCCACTGCCTTTTTTCCAAATACTAACGCCTTGCCATTCTCATTGATGCCTCTGGTGTCAAGAAGCTCCAGGAAGTGCTTAAATACCTTGTTTTGTCGGCTTGTAATAAGTTGTGGTTTCATAGTAAAACATTTAAATTACAGTATATACCTCGTTACCTCAATCTAATTTGGTGTGAAAATGATCAGAAAATCAAAAATTATCATCAACCTGTTGTTCTTTGGACTGATTTTTTCTGCCCTCATCGCCTTTGCCGAGGATTCAGTAAATCTAAAGAAAGCTCTGCCACCCCAATCTAGTAAGCTGGCAAAATATCAATCTGCTACAATGGTTATACTCTATACAGGTCAGTCCCACGACGAAGCCGAAGAATATGAAAATCTTCAAGACGTGGCGCAATTTGCTGTAGAACAATTTGAAGAAGAAAATAATGTAAAATCGGGAATCAAATTTGTCACAGTTGACGATAAAGACAACCCCCAGCATGCCCAAGCAACTTTAAGTAAAGTCATTTCATCAGATAAGCCTGTGGCCATAGTTGGCCCCCTCTACTCCAATGTAGCTATGGGTCTCAAAGAGCTCGTCAATAAATCCGAAATTCCCATGATTTCTATTTTTGCAACTCATAACGATCTTACAAAAAATAGTCGGTTTATTTTTAGAATTTGCGCTTCAAATAGGCGTTTGGTCAAATCAATGGCTGAATTTTTGATCCCTGAAGCACAAAAGCATTCGTTAAATATTACTTCGTTCAAAGATCTTTCTGACGATTACTCCATCGATTTAGCCGACACATTTAGAATAAATGTGACCGGAGTAAAGCTCAACTATAACGAAGTTTTATTTAGAGGACTTCATGGTATCGAGCGACTAAAAGATTTAAATTCCCAAGTTTGGAACCCAACCAAAAAAGATATTTTATTTGTTCCAACTCGCGATCTTATTGCTGGTCGCATTTTAGCAGCCATGGAGGGAGAACCCTACATGGTCGCAGCCATTGATACGGTCAACTTTCTCCACCTTATGCGAAAAATCAAACCAGAAAAAACACATATTAGACTTGTGACGACATCCCAATGGATTCCGCAAAAGTCAGCATTTAGTAAGAAAATGGAAGTTACTTTTCAAAAAAAGTTTAAAAGAAACATGACCATCACCTCAGCCCTTACTTTTGACGCGGCCTATTCGGCTGCGGCTGCCTACCAAAGAAGTCAGGACAAAAAAATCTCATTGGCCGATGCCCTACGGGACTCGACCAAAGTCACCGGTGTGACTGGTCTCATACTCATTGGTTCTGATGGAGAACGGGTCTTTAGTGACCAGTTCCTCAAAGAAGAAGTCATCGAATAAGTATAATACAATCCCCAGTACTTTCCGATAAATGAGACGGAGGGATAGCTCTATGCTCGCCCACGTCTTGGTCGTCGATGACGATAAAGATTTTTTGCAAATGGTTCAAAAAGTTTTGGAGATGGGTGGTTATGCCGTCGTTCCTTCTATTGACGCCTTCGACGCCATTGATAAGCTGGGTAAAGAAATCTTCGACATCATTCTTACCGATGCCAATATGCCTGGTGGATCTGGTTTTGATCTCGTTAAAACCATAAGAAAAGACCGCGCCTTCGACCAAACAGCTGTCGCCCTACTCACGGGGCGCAGGGACAAAAGGGACATTGACAGAGGGATGGAATGTGGTGCGGACGATTATATTGTAAAGCCCCTTGACCCCCCCATATTTTTGGCCAAAGTCGCAAGTCTCGTGCAAAAAAGAAAATCCACAGACCGGCCTGAAATCAATTTTGCTGAATGCGCTGTCAATATGCCCGTGGATTGGCGCGTACGATCAGAAATTTTACGTATCAATGAACAGGGAATGACGTTGTCTGGCCCCATCAGTGTGGCGGTAAATTCCAAAATAAAAATTGACTGCGATTTATTTAAGACCATTGAACTTACACCTCCTTACTTGCGGGTCGTATCTTGTGAGGCTATGCCCACGAATACTCATTTTTTTCTCACGAAAGTGACATTTGTCGGTTTGACAGACCAAGAAAGACAGAAAATCAGGTATTGGATCAATTCAAACATAGCACTAACAAAAAACAAGAAGGTCTCATGAAAATACTCTTAGCCGAAGATGATCCAAGCGTTCAGATCGTAGCAAAATTGACTCTGCAAAAAGTGGGCGGTCACGATGTAACAGTCGCTAACAACGGGTTAGAAGCTATAAGTTTGGCTTTGAAAACAAAATTTGATCTCATTCTTTTAGACGGTATGATGCCCGAACTTGATGGCTTTAATGCTTGTAGAAAACTCAAAGCTAATTCAAAGACTAAAGATATCCCAGTAATCTTTTTAACTGCAAAAAATCAACAGGCCGATATTGAGGAGGGGTTGGGCGCAGGTGGAATCGGATATATCGTAAAGCCTTTTGATGCAGCCCAAATTTGTGATGAAATTCAAAAAATATATAATAAACATCTTTGGAGCAAGACTGCGTGAGCATCGTACCCAAGCAACACAGGTTGCAAAGGCAGCTCAGAAGACTTCTTTTTATATTGGCTCTTTTGACAGGGCTCAACGCTTTTTTCTTCTGGAAGTCTTTGGATAATCTCTTTGAAGCCAACGGCAAAGTAAGTAGAGCCTATAAACTTATTTCTTGGAGTGGAGACTTAGACAGAGCATTATCAGACGAAAACAAAATTCGAGATGGTAATGACAAACATAAAAAAGAAAATTTAGCCAATCTAAGAACAGAAATTAAGTTTCTCTTCAAACAAATTGGCCAGCTAGCCAGTGGCAAAGACGATACCAAATTTATTCATCAGCTTCAAAAACAATGGACCTCATCCCACGATGACACCGATACGAGGCAACTTTTGATTTTGCTTCGCTCTTTTGTAAAAAATGAACAAAGACTTCTTGAGCCACTTGAATCTAAAGCTGCCGATGCGTCCAAAGCTACCATTTCGATCATCGTGGTCTACGTTGTAGTATTCGGCTTTGCCATTCTCTTTTTAAGTCAATATTTAACAGGTCGGGTTTTTCAGCCCCTGCATCGCCTCTCTGACAAGATTAAAAATTTTCAAGCAGGCCAGTATGAACTTCCGACTCGCGCCCTTGACGACAATGAAATCGGCCAGATCGAATCACAGTTTTATTACATGGCTGGCCGCGTAGGCGAAACGGTCACAGAACTTAAAGAGCTTGATCGCGTGAAAACAGATTTTATTTCTATAGCAAGCCACGAGCTTCGTACACCCATGACTTCAGTTAAAGGATCTTTGAGTTTAATTCTTACTGAAGCGTTGAGTAAGATCAGTCCCGAGGTCAAAGAAGTATTGACCATCGCTGAGAAAGAAACCGACAGGCTCATTAGATTGATCAATGACATATTAGATTTAACAAAGATGGAAACCAAAAAACTTTCTCTTGATAAAAAGAGAACTTCAATTGGTGAAATCGTCGAAGCGGCGGTAGCCGGTTTAAGTGGCCTTTATGAAGTAACAAAGGTCACAGTAAAAATTGATCCTAAAAGTCCAAACGTCTCGGCCCTTGTAGATCGGGACCGAATTCAGCAGGTTATTACAAATCTTCTTTCAAATGCTGTAAAGTTTAGTCCCGCCGGCTCCACGGTCATTGTCGGCTATGAGGTTGACGGAACAAATGCTGTAGTTTCTGTGAAAGACAAGGGACCTGGAATCAAACAAGAAGACCATGCCCACGTCTTTGACAAATTTAGAAGTATGGACGCAGGAAAATCAAAAATCATTCGGGGAACAGGACTAGGATTGCCAATTTGCAAAGCTATCATTGAACAACATGGTGGCCAAATTGGTCTTCATTCCCGTGTCGGTTCAGGCAGCACATTCTTTTTTACTCTGCCGGATGCCTCCCAAAGCGGCAAAGTTAAGGCCGCCGCATGAACTCCCTGCCCGAAGACATTATGAAAAAGCTCCAAGAAGACTACTTAGTTAGCTTTGTCCAAAAAATTGAAACCATGAGAGAAGCCCACGCTCGAGGAGATACTCTTTCGGTCAGACAAGTATTTCATAAACTAGCTGGGACTGGGGCAACCTACTTAATGCCCGAAATCACAACACTAGGAAGGGCCGCAGAAGATTATATTGAAAAAACAAAATCTGTTGATAGTGGTTTATTGCTTAAAGCTATAGATCTCATGGGCGAAATTTACAAAAAGAGAAGTTTGGGTTCGGAATTGAAAATTGAAAATCACCCGCTCATCACCGAACTTACAGCGCGAAAATAAAAAGGCTGAAGCTTTTCAGCCTCAGCCTTTTGCCAAATTTCTAGTTAAAAAAACTTAGATAACTCTCACTTGGCTGGCTTGTGGTCCCTTTTTGCCTTCCACAACTTCATACTCGACTTTGTCGCCTTCGTGGAGTTGAGCGCCACCGAGATCATTGGCATGAACAAAAACATCTTTGCCACCGTTCTCAGGAGTAATGAAACCGAAACCTTTTGCTACGTTAAAAAACTTTATTGTACCTTTATGCATTTTTTACCTCATATAAATTAATTTGGCGGCACCGTGCCGCCTGAGAAATGTTCTAAACAAGATTATCCCTTATTGCTAGAAAAATATGAATTGAGGTTGGTTTTTCGTCTCGGCGGCAAAAAATACGACGGTTCCCGATGATTTTCGGTGGAAACTGGCTCTTGTGCCCCGCTTAACTGAGTTATTGTCATCTTATAATAGTCCGTAAATTCACCTTGGGACAGAGCGACGCGCGCTCGTGACATTAAGTTTTGATAATATGAAATATTATGTATGGCCAATGCCCTCCATCCAAGTGATTCGTGGCATTTAGTAAGATGGTGGAGGTACCCACGGCTAAAATGGCTACATGTGGAACATGAGCAGCGTTCATCGAGCTTGTCATCAGAAAGCTTGTATTGAATTGCTGAAAGTTTTACTTCGCCCTTTGAGGTATAAACATTACCCTGTTGGGCCATTTTGGTGGGAATAATACAGTCAAACATATCAACACCACGCCTTACAGCTTCTAAAAGATCAATTGGAGTGCCAACACCCATTAAGTATCGAGGCTTATCCTTGGGTAGACGCTCCGTGACCAGTTGGGTGAAATCTTCCCTTTGGGTCTTGGATTCGCCCACGGCAAGGCCCCCCACAGCAAATCCATCAAATGGGTGCTGGGTCAGAAAATCAGAGCTTTCAAACCTTAGATCTTCAAAAACACCCCCTTGAATTATTCCAAAAAGAGCCTGATCTGGGTTTTCATTTGCCGCAAGGCTTCTTAATGCCCATCGGTGGGTCAGTTCCAGTGCTAATTTTGTTTCACGATGATCAGCCGTAGACGCAATACATTGGTCCAAAACCATCATGATGTCTGAACCAATGGCATTTTGCATTCGAATGCTAGATTCTGGAGTCAGTTTGTATGTATTTCCTTCTACATAACTTCGAAACACAGCACCTTCTTCGGTAATTTTTCGGGATTGAGGAAGCGAAAAAATCTGAAAGCCTCCTGAGTCAGTCAAAACAGGTCTTTGCCAATTCATGAATTTATGAATTCCACCAAACCTCTTAAACACTTCAATCCCCGGTCTCAAAAGAAGATGATAGGTATTGGCCAAAACGATTTGGGTTCCTAATAATTCTAACTCCCTAGGGTCGATAGTTTTAACCGTTGCTAGAGTACCTACGGGCATAAAGACAGGCGTATCCACAGAACCATGGGGGGTATGAAATTTACCCAGCCTGGCTTGAGAGTTTGGATCTGTTAGATAGTTCTCGAATCTAAATTTCATACCTACCCTAATAATTGCTTCATAAAATTCCGACCATGAACTTTTCTAGGACTGCTATCTTTTATTTTGAGCTAGGTTAAGCATAAAGCTCAATGGTTCTTGATTTCAAAAAATTTTCATAAGGCCCAATGCAAAGATGGAATCACTTTTTAGCGACTTTGCCGGCGATTTGCAACTTCCATTGACGAATATCCTATTTGTGATTAGGTTGCGACCATGGCGAACTTAAAAGTATTAGCCCTTTGCGGAAGTCTTAGAACTAATTCTTTTAACAAAAAGTTAATGTTAGAGACTTGTGAAGAGCTTAAAACTCAATCCTTTGAGTCTACGGTCTTAGATTTGAGATCTTTATCCCTACCCCTGTACGACGGCGATTTGGAAGAAGCTGAAGGAATGCCAATCGGTGCGAAAAAATTAGTCGATGCCCTTGTTGACGCCGATGCTCTTTTAATCGCAAGTCCCGAATACAACGGTAGTATCACCGGCGTGTTAAAAAACGCCATTGATTGGGCCTCTCGGGCCCAGAAAAATCCTTTTGTAAATAAAGTTATACTTCTAGTCGGCACCTCGACTGGTTGGTGGGGTGCTTCAAAAGCAAATATTCATACGCGCCAAATTTTTAATCATCTAAGAGCCGTTGTAGTACCTATTCAGATTGCCATTCCCAATGCCGAAGAAGCCTTTGACGAAAATGGTAGACTTAAAAGTGAATTTAATAAGAATATGATTAAGGGTGGTGTGGCAGATTTAGTTCGAATGACGAAAGCTTTAGCTGGAAGTTAATCTTCACGATCGTTGCAAATATTTGACTTATCCGTGACGACTGAGGCTACCCTTCTTCGATACGCCAATCTCTAGGATTTATCGATGTATCTCGATTAATTGTAAAGCTCAGATCACCAATAGCGCGCTCGTCTTCTGTTTCAATCTCCACCCGCCACCGCCCAGACTGAAAATTGGATTTATAAGTATAACCTCGGAAACCCTCTTGACGTCCTCCCGCAATTTGCATGGGAATTCGATCTTGTGTTTCAAATCTTTTGAGTTTTTCGTTGTACAATTGCCAATGCAATATAACTTGATGGCTAAACTGGGCTGGCGCAAATACCCTCACGTAGCAATAAACAGGTTCACTATCTCTAGATTCAAAAGTGACATCACCATGGCTCCAAAATCGGTACCAGGGCCTAAGTGAATAGAGTGTGACTTCGTCTCCTGTTTTTTCAACTCGATGATAGATTCCAGCAAACGAAACATAGAGGGGAACAGGCGGAATCACTTTAAAAAAATAAGCCATAACTAAAAGAAATTGAACAGCCAATACTGGAATACCAAACTGCTCTTGAAAAGCTCGGGGATCAGGGTCACTGTTAGAGAACCGGTAAATGAAAAATCCGGTAATTAAGGTCGCTGTAAACACGGCTAAGATAAAAAGAAAGGGCGAGAGAAAACCCGCCATAAGCGGATAAAAATAAATAAAAAACGATGCCAGGCAAAAACTAAAAAGAGCTAGACGAAATCTCAGTCCAAGGGCTCGAACTTTGGGAACTTCATTGAGAAGCATGACCAAAACGACGAGGCCAAGAAAAATTCCAGATTTACTAAGAGAGGCACTCTTAAAATAAAATATGACGAATGCACTTAAAAGGTTACCAAAGAGAAAGTGACTGACTCTGATTTGATGGGGCCATAATTTATTAAGAATCTTGGGGGGAATCCATTGAGGATTCATGGATTTATGCTGCAAGATCAAGAACCACCCTAGAGAAACAAGAAAAAAAACATGTTTTGAAATCTGAATCCAGTTGTCAATGCGAGTCACTGTTAAAACATCAAAGAGAAAACCGGCTGTAAAGAATGCTGGGGCTTCAAATCGTGAGTAGCGACTTCGATATGTTTTTAGTTTTTCAAAACGCTCTGTAGCTATCATATAATCTACCTACCGAATTTGATTTTCTAATTCTCCAAGAATCCAACTCATTGTTGCATTAACTACAGTGGTTTGTGAACGATCTTTTAAATGGGCAATACTGATTTCATTGCGTAGGGGTTTGCCTGAGCCTTTAAATACATGTAGCTTTCCACCCTCTTTCAAAATCTTTTCGACTCTATGGCCTGGCAAAATTCCTGCCCCTTGGCCCAAATTAATAAGTCGAAAAATGCCTTCCACGTCCATAGCGATAACTCGGGCATTAAACCGCGGATTCGTCAAATTGTAATGGTGCTTAAACCAAAGTTTTAATAGAGGTAATTCTGGTTGGTATTCGACATATTCCAATTCTTCGACGAGCACTTTTGGGTCCCGCAGTCGCGATAATTCTTTCTTTTTTACAAGACTTGGATGGGCGCAGAGTTCTAAAACTTCATCATAAACTTTTTTTGTGCTTATTCTTTGATCAAGCGCAAACGTATCGACAAAGGCAAAATCTAATTCACCATTTAATAGATTTTCATTGATAACATTGGCAAAATCATAGCGAAGTTGAAATTTGACTGCAGGGTTGAGCTTCGTAAATTTGACAAGCAGAGGCAAAATCACGTTATTGCCAAACTCTATGGGTAGTCCTATAGAAACCTTTCCAACTAATCGCCGGTTGGCCGTATTTAAATCAGAAAATGTTTCATCAAGAGACTTAAGAGCATGAGAAGCTTTTTCGTACAATTGATGCCCGTGAGAAGTAGGGACCAGTCTTTGCTTAATGCGATCAAATAATGGGACATTCAAAGTTTCTTCAAAAGAGCTAATGTGCTGACTGATTCCTGATTGAGTAAGGTGAAGCTCTGAAGCGGCGAAGGTCATACTCTTAAGCCGATAGACAGTTTCAAAAATGCGCAAATGATTGAGATTTATATTATTAGAAATCATAATAGGTTCACATTATATCTAATAAGTTTAATTTATCAATAAAAGAGTCTAAAACACTCTCATGTCGAACCAATTAAGAGTTCGAAGATTTAGAATTTAAGGAGTTACCATGAAATCTTTATTCGTTGCTGTCGCAAGTTTAGTCGTTTTAACCCAAAGCGTTTCAGCCCATGCTGAATATCGCCCTGGTCAAATTCTTACCGTTGCCAATTGCTATCAAGCCGTACCAGGATTAGCTGATGCCGGTTATAATGTTCAAATCCAAAAAGGCGGTTTAGCAGACAAAACATTGGCCATCGTTACCGAAAGCACCATTGCTGGCTCAAGACACTTTGAAACAGTTTTGGTCAATGGCCCCTTGCGAAGAATGAATGGCGAATCTTATTTAGCCAAAAATTTCAGCTTAAGCATTAGCTTTAGACCAGCCACAAACAATGGCTATGCTGGACACCTCACAATGCAAGGTATGGGGTACAAAATTGACCAACCAGTACGTTGTTTCTACCCCGTTCACACAATGTAATTGATTTTGATCTTAAAGAGGTCGAAACCCCGCATTTAGCGGGGTTTTTTATTTTCTTTGAAAACCTTTTGCAGAACGCTTCAGTTTTAACTAAAATGGGTGAATGAGTAATTCTCTTAAAGATGCCATGATCAAGGCTGGTATTGTTAAGCAAGACAACCTCGATCGGGAAAAAGAAAAGGAACGCCGGGATAAAATCGAGAAGAAAGGTCCTGGCCAATTTGGGATTCACGCCCACCATATTCGTACCGATTGTGCCCAATGCAAAAAGAATTCACCTGATGTTGAATTTTACGAACATTCCAATAGGAGCATTGAAGCCAAGTGGCTCTGCATTCGTTGTGCAGACAAAGCTTGGATAAAAGATGATTGCCGACATACCAATCAAAGTAGCCATGCCAAAGCTGGTAAGTTTCGTCGGGAATTTGGTGCTACTAAGAGATTTCCACCGCCGGGTTCGGCGCTAACACCTCAGCCTGCGAATGTAGGCGCTGGCCAACCCGTTAAACCAGCTGGTGCACCGCTTCAGAATTCGGCGACTGGGCAATCTTTAAAACCAGGTGCAGCTCATACTTCAAGACCCCCTGCTACCCAAAATGCCGGAAGGCCTTCTGGGTCACCTCCCGGCCGTTCCTCGGGACTTAAAAAAAACAAAACTCCAGGTGACCAATCGTTTAACAGACCTATAATAAAATCAGGAAATAAACCAAAGTAAACTCCGACCCTTATTCTGAATTGATGGCCGCATCAAACGTCTGCTAGGAACTTATGCCAGTGAAATTGAAGTTAGCCTCATTGGCCTGATTGTGAGTATTTGCAAATAAAACTAGGCTTACATCGAACGGAAGAAATTTACGGGGCCAACGCCTTCGCGAATCACTTTAACTGAATTTTCGCTAAGATCTACGACACTGGTAATACGAGGGGCAATTGTTCCACCATCTACAATTCCATCCACTTTGCCGTGGTACCAGCGAGCGATAGAGAGAGGATCGATGGGACCATTTTCCATACGAACTGTAGAACTTAAAAAGGGGCCTTTTAGTGCTTTAATTAAATCAAGTGTTGTTTCAAATTCGGGAATTCTAATGCCGACAGATTCTCTTCTTGT
>JAHFAE010000073.1 GCA_023250675.1 Oligoflexia bacterium
CCTCAGGGCCTTCCCAGTGCAGTTATCGATGAGATTGAGAGACTATCTCGAGATCTTTGTCTTGCTCTGAAAATAATTGGCCATCTCAATTTACAATTAGCCATTAAAGGCGATCGAGTTTACGTCCTAGAGGCAAACCCAAGATCCTCTCGGTCGGTGCCTTTCGTGTCGAAAGCTACAAAAATTCCACTTGTCTCATTGGCCATGGCTTGCATGTTGGGCCAAAGATTACATGTGAATCAGTATTGGCGAGAAGTTGGAGAAATTTCTGTAAAAGGGGTTGTGTTTCCTTTTAAAAAATTCTCAGAAGTTGACACACTTTTGGGGCCTGAAATGAGGTCCACAGGAGAATCCATGGGAAGGGCGAAAAATTATCCCGAGGCCCTTGAAAAAGCCTTTGTAGGTGCTGGAGTGAAAATTCCTCATCAAGGAGATGTTTTCTTTTCAATTCGAGATCGTGATAAAAAACAGAGTTCCAAATTAGCTTCAGATATTGTGGCTTGTGGATTTTCTATCGTCGCGACCAAAGGTACCGCGCAATATTTGAATAGTCAGGGTATAGAAACTAAATCCGTGAACAAGGTTTCCCAAGGGAGCCCCCACTGCGTTGACCTCATAAAAGAGGGAAGCGTGAATCTCGTGATCAATACAACGTCGGGTTCAAAATCTGTTTCTGATAGTTTTGGTATCAGACGAAGTTGCGTGGAACGCGATGTACCTTGCATCACGGATTTGTCAACAGCATCAGCCTTTGTCAAAGTGCTTCAATCACGAAAAAAGTCAACAGCGGTTAACGTCAGCCCTCTATAACTCTTTGCAGCAAATCTATGTACCGTAGTACCGATCCCCTTGACCTCCTTAAAAGTCTCATGAAACAATTACCGAGACAGGAGTGTAAATGAAATTTAAAATATTTGTCTTTTCCCTGATATTCATTTTGGTTTCAAATCCCTCAATGACTTGGGCAAAAAGCCAAAGCCCTAATCTGGTGACTATCGGATTTACTCCTGGCGATGATCCAGAGTGGTTGAAAAAAAATGGAATAGAACTTGCTAAGGTCTTACAAAGTAAACTTGGTGTTTCTTTTAATATTTACATTTCAAAGAACTATTCTGGATTGGTAGAGGCCATGAAAGAAAAAAAAGTAGATTTCGGTTTTTTTTCGGCCCTTACATTTGTTGATGCCGAACAAAAGGCGGGAGCCAAGGTTTTATTAAAAAAGATTTGGGAAGGGCCTTTCTATTATTCAGCCGTCGTCACTTTAAAAAAGAACAAAATAGATTCAATCGAGGGTCTCAAGGGCAAGCGATTTGGATATGTCGATGAACGAAGTACCTCGGGATATTTTTATCCCATGGCCATGCTGATGAAGAAAAATATCGATCCAGACAAATTTTTTAGCTCTACTAAATTTTATGGTACCCACGAAGCCACAGTGAAGGCGCTATTAAAAGGGGACGTGGACGCCATCGCCGTATATTCAGATGATAACAAAGGCAAATCCGGGGCTTGGGTTAAGTTTGCAGGAGATAAAAAACTAGATTTTCAAGTTTTGTGGATGAGTGAGCCCATACCCAATGATCCGTTTTGCGTAAGACAGGATTTTTATGACACCTATCCTCACTTCACCCACGATTTGATGTTTGCACTAATTGATTTAAGAGATGAACCCCGTGAAAAAAATATTTTAAAAAGTCTATACGGCATCAACGGTTTGGATTTAGCAACGAGCAGACAATACGATTCTGTCAGAGAACTTGTTAAATACCTCAATGTGAAAGCGGGCCACTAACGCTATGGCAGCAGTCATTGAAATACAGAATCTAGTCAAAAATTTTGTACTTCCCTTTACGCGCAAGCGCATTCGTGCTTTAGATTCTTTAAGTTTTTCTGTGCAAGAAGGAGGCATTGTCGGTTTTCTGGGCGCAAATGGCGCGGGAAAAACGACCGCGCTCAAATGCATTCTCCAACTCATATTTCCTGACTCCGGAAAAATTCAAATCTATGGCAAAGAGCAATCAGGGCAAAACCTTAAATCTAAGATTGGCTTTTTGACAGAACGACCCTATTTTTACGATCACCTCACGGGTCGTGAATTCTTAAAATTTTGCGCACAGCTTTACAATTCCGGTGAAGCTCTCTCGCGAGTTGAACCTTTACTTGAAGAAGTGGGTTTAGGCGATAGAGCCGACCGGCATCTTCGAAAATTTAGTAAGGGAATGCTTCAAAGAATTGGCATCGCTCAAGCACTTATTAATGACCCAAAGATTCTTATTTTAGATGAACCAATGAGCGGGCTTGATCCTGACGGCAGAGCTGAAATGAGTAAAATAATATCTAAGGCTCATCGAAGAGGCGCCACAATTTTATTCAGTACCCATCTACTTCCCGATGTTGAAAATCTCTGTGAGCGAGTAATCATGATTGATAACGGCAAACTTGTAATTGAAAGTTCAGTAACCGAGTTATTATCAAGTCACACCAGCGGATATCTTTTAGAATTTAGAAAAAACCAGAAAATTGAGAATAAAACTTTTTTAACAGATTCAGAACTTCAAGCGGGTATTGATGAGGTGAGAAAACAAGGTATGACCATTGAGCGCGTAGCTCCGATTCGTCCCAGTCTTGAAGAAGTATTTTTAAAACTAAAGAGAGCTACATCATGAGAAATATTTGGATAGTCGCCCACAATACGACCAAAGAAATTCTCAGAGATAAAGTTCTCTATGGTCTGTTTGTTTTTGCCTTATTTTTAATTTTTTGCAGTTTACTTCTTGGTCAATTGAGCTTTGCCGAGCAAGCCCGAATAGTAACTGACCTAGGATTGGTCGCGACCCAAGTGGGTTGCGGCATGCTTTCGGTCTTTGTGGGGAGTTCTTTAGTTTGGAAAGAAATTGAGAGACAAACTGTTCTGACATTATTGTCAAAACCTGTAAGCCGAGCTAAATTTCTCATCGGCAAGTTCTTAGGTTTAGGTTTGGTCATTATTTTAGTGGATATACTCATATCGACCGTCTTAGCACTTCTCATTCAAAATCTTGGTGATGTTCATTGGTATCAGTTTATTGTAGCTGAAATCGGAGCATTGTTTGAGTCTCTCTTCCTTCTTTCTGTTGCGATTTTTTTTGGCGTCTTTTGCCGACCTATTATGACGACTGTGTTTACATTGAGTATCTGGGTTTTAGGGCATGGAATAAATGATCTTCATTATTTTAGCCAAAAGAGCCCCAATGAAATTTTCAAAGCCATTGGCTTGGGCATTTCAAAATTCTTTCCTAATTTAGATTATTTTAATTTTAAAGAAGCAGTTATTTACGGAGACGCGATAAGTTCTTTGAGCATCACACGAGCATTTGGAATCTGGATTGCCTGGTTCATTATCTTGTCTATCGCGTCAACTTGGATTTTTGAAAAACGTGATTTCACCTGAATCAAGTCTTGCCCTATTATTTTTCATTATTGGGGCATGTCTAGGCAGCTTTGGCAACGTTGTCATTTCACGATTACCGCGGAATTTAAGTATTGTGAGGCCTCGAAGTCAATGTCCACACTGCAAAAAACAGATACTTGCTCAAGACAATATCCCTATTTTCTCTTGGCTGATGCTCAAAGGCCAATGCCGCTATTGCAAAAATAAGATTGGAATTCGCTACCCGCTCGTAGAAATCATCTGTGCTGTTTTATTTTTAGCTCTGTACCTCAAACTGGGGCTTACAGTAACTTTAATTGAATATCTGATTTTTGCGTGGGCAAGTGTCATTGCAAGTTTTATTGATTTAGATCATCGCATTTTGCCCGATGTATTCACACTCTCAGGAATCGTCATTGGCTTAGTCGGTGCTGCTCTTAACCCAGATCGAATATTTATCGACGCTTTGATAGGAGTACTTGGGGGTGGTGGATTTCTCTGGTTAGTCGCGTACATCTACATGGCTATCAGACGCGAAGAGGGAATGGGGGGGGGAGACATTAAGCTCATTGCTTGGATTGGTGCTGTGTTAGGTTGGAGAGCCGTTATATTTTCTATTCTTTGCAGCAGTATCGTCGGGTCTATCGTCGGGGGTGTTTATGCTGCTAAACAAAAGTCTGGCATGAGAACGTCGATCCCATTTGGTCCTTTTCTCGTCTTCTCGGGGCTTCTTTTCATCTTTGGGGGCCCTGAGATTATGCATTCTTACTTGAATATGTTCTTTCCATTTTTCGAATAAAATTGAACTTCAATTTTGGCCCTTAGCCTTGCGCCAAGTATTTGACATTTGGCGTCCATTTCGATTTACTTATACAGGGAAATTGGGTTTATCTACGCAACCTTGACGCACAACGCGAGGAAGAGCCGGATGCTCTTTGGATCAAATAAACTTGTCGCGCTAGACATAGGAACAAGTTCCATCAAGTTGGTGGAAGTTGAACAGTCTGGCCGCAAAGTCAGTCTCACCGCATTTGGTTTTATCCCTACACCTCCTGGCTGCCTCAATGGCGGTGAAATCACAAATCCCGTAGCTCTGGCCGAAGCTGTGAAAACTCTCGTGGGACAAACAAAAACCAAACGAAAAAAAGCTTCCACCGCTGCATGGGGAACAGTGATCATCACTAAACGCATTTCTATTCCTAGAATCGAAGAGCACTTGCTCGGTGATCAACTTAAATGGGAGGCCGAACAATATATTCCCTTCGACATCAATGAAATCAATCTTCAATACGAAATTCTTCGCAACGTAAATACCAACCCAGAACAAATGAATGTTCTGCTGGTTGCAGCCAAAAAAGACTACATATTGAAATATGCTGAAGTTATTGAAACAGCAGGACTCACATGTTCTGTCCTCGACGTCGCAGGCTTTGCTTTAGGAAATTGCTTCGAAGCCAACTACGGAAAAATTTCTGGCAAAGTCAACATTCTCCTAAATATTGGAGCGGGTGTTACAAATTTCGTGGTTGTTGAAAATGGTGAGGTCACATTTTCTCGCGATATTCCAGTTGGAGGGACCACATTCACGAACGACATTCAAAAAATAATGGGAATTACCACTGATGAGGCGGAGTCTCTAAAGATTTCAGCCGGGACCGGAGAACCAGTTCCTCAAGAAGTAACAGAGGCTATTCAACAAACCAACGAAGTGGTTGCTGAAGAAATAAGACGAAGTTTTGATTTCTATATGGCAACAGCAACAGACGTTGCCATTGAAAAAGTGTATGTGACCGGCGGTGGATTGGGGATCCCCGGTCTCTACGAACAGATTCAATCCATATTGAATACTCAAGTTGAAAATCTTAATCCGTTTTTAAACGTCTCATACAATCGCTCTGTATTTACCAAAGAGTACATCGCCCAAATAAGTCCTTATGCCAGTATCGGCCTTGGATTAGCTCTCAGAATGGCGAATGACTCATGATCAGAATAAATCTTCTTTACGATGTGGGGGGAGGTACTCCTGATATTAGGGGCAGGAGTGCTAAGTCTTCGGCGGGATCAACTGTAAGCCGCATCTTGGGAAAAACAGCGTCGCCCGATAATTCCGATATTCTTGCAAAACTGCTCATACTGTTTTTGCCCTTTGTTGCTTTGTACGGGTATCAAAAATATGATGAATTTACCTCAAAAATTCTCATTGAGAAATTAAAAACTCGTAAAGAAGCTGTAGATTCAAAACTCATTGCTCTAGCTCCTGCAGTGAGAGAGATTGAGCAGTTCCAACAAGAAAAGCAACTCTTAGACTCTCAACTCGAAGTGATTAAACATCTTTCAAAAGAACGTCTGAAAAATGTGAAGAGTTTGGACGCCATGCAATCCCTCATTCCCCAAAGGGCGTGGCTGGCTTCCCTCAAAATTCTTGAAAATAAAGTTGAGCTTGAAGGATATTCAACTGACGATCTTGTTATCTCAGAATTTATGCAATCCCTCGAAGCTTCTATTTATTACGCCAATGTGGCCCTTGTCAGTAGCGAAGAGTTTAAGAAAGACACTGTGATCGTCAAAAAATTTATTATTCGATGCTATTTGGAGAACCTATAGATGCCGTCAATTACCGACAGAGTTAAAATAACCCCAAAGACTGGATTTCTATTTCTTGGTATGATATTAGCGGCTGCTTACTATGCGACGGTAGATTCCCCCAATTCGCCCAATGCCACTCAAATTGCAAGCCTCAATGCAGAAATTATAAAAGCTGAATCTAAGCTAAAAGAAACCGAAGACCGAACTCGAGATAAGGCCCATTTTCAAGACGAAGTGGAACGCGTGAGCGAAACTTTCCGTTTGGCATTGGAGTATTTACCAAAAGAATTAGATGTCCAAGATCTGCTGAAAAAAGTATATTCAGAATCACGAGCAGCAGGTACTGAACTTTCAACTTTTAAACCTAAAGATCCAGTTCCCAAAGATTTCTACGAAGAACTCAATATGGAAATTGGTGTTCGAGGGAATTATCCTCAAATAATTACTTTTTTAGGAAATATTAGCAAAATTCCCCGAATCATAAATGTTCGAAACGTCGAGATCACCCACCCCATCCTGGTTGACGGTTATCCCACGCTTACCCTTACGGGCACATTAGTGGCTTACCGATACAAGGAGAAAACTAAATGAGGAGACCATCTCATTTTCCACATTTGATTGTTGGAATGGGTGGTCCATTAATAATTGGACTCTTGATGGTCGTATTGGATCTAATTAAACCCCAGGCCTTTGCTCAAAAGGTACCTGCCCTCCCTTCGAGCAATCGCCCCATACCGCCGCCGGGGGTTCAGATGATGCCACCCCAAGGAAGTCAATACGATCTGATGCAAGCTCCTGGGGGCCAGTCTTTCCCCCCAGGGATTCCAACGGTGTTACCTAATGGGCAGGTCATTATGATGCCTGTGCCGACCTCAAATCCCCCGGCTGAAGCAAAGTTAGCCTTACCAAAGCCGTCTGTTTATCCCGCGGCGATTAAAACATCGGAGCCCCCATTGGGATCTTCACCGAGTCCTTCGCCGCTGCCAGTGCCTGCAATTCATAAAGAAATCATGGCAAAAAAACTGAGCGAGCAATCTCAAAGAAATTCTTTGGATTTGCTTGCGGGAATAATCGAGGACTACTTCTACTCTCCCTCCGGAAAGCGAGATCCGTTTTTACCGACAGAAGTCATTGGAAATATTGGCACTGTTGCCGGTCCTATTTTTCCACTTGAAAATTATGATTTAAGTCAACTCAAACTCGTTGGAATTATTTGGGAGGTTCGTGCGCCCAAAGCTATGCTTCTTGATCCTTCAGGTAAGGGCTATGTGGTGAAAGTAGGGGACCGGGTGGGGCGTCACAATGGGCATGTGGCGAAAATTCGAGAGAGTGAAATCGTCATTGTAGAAAATGACGAGGGCCCCGACGGAAAAATAACTCATCAAACTAAAACGCTGAGGTTACAAGTTGAATGAAAAATCCATGTGGAGGATTATCATGGCTCGGGAATTGATCAGACGAAGTATCTCTTTCATAATCTTACTTATCGCATTTCAACTTCTAGGCTGCGCTACAGAAGAAAGACCGGACGTAGCCCCAGAAATTGCGCAAGCTGCCTCAGAACCAAGTTCCAACACTTCGGCTCCTTCGCCCGATACCACAGAAGCAGACTTAGCTGCCGATAGCTTAGCCGTACCCCAACCTCCACCTGAGACCGCTCAAGGAGCTCCTGCCGCACCTCAAGATGTTGCTCCTCCCGAATTGACTCAAGAGCCACCGCCCCTTCCAATTCAAGAAGCTCAAGAAAACGGTCCCGCAGCCAATGTCACGGCTCTAGACTACAGAGCTAATGAAAACGGTGGGACAGTCTTCATTAGGACGTCTCAAGCAATTCAATATTCAACTAGACACAATCCAAAAACCAATCAGTTCATTGTAGAACTCTTAAACACCAAACTACCAAAAAAATTCCGTTATCCCTATGACACAAAAGAATTTCGCGGTTCTATCGCTTCAATAAATGGGTACCAAGGCGGCGCCAATCAGGCTCGAATCGTCATTCAAATGCGTGACTCCTCACAGCCCTCCATTGCTCAGTCAGGCAATACAATATCTGTGGCTGCTAACGGGAGTATGCAATCAATACCTGCGCCGAGCGTCGCAGCCAATGAATTTGACACTCAATCGGTACCGGCACAGGCTCGCGCTTCGCAGGCAGCACCTGAGCCAGAAGAAGAAGATGGCAATGCGGTCATGAATGAAAACGAGCGAACCATGAATGACTTTTTGGTAGGTTCGACCAAATTTTATGGCAAGCCCATTTCAGTTGAAGTAAAAGATGCCGATATTAGAGATGTTTTTCGGCTGATTTCTGAAGAGAGCGGTCTTAATATAATTATAGGAGACGAAGTCGCTGGTAAAATTTCTCTGAAACTGAGAAAAATTCCGTGGGACCAAGCCCTAGCTGTCATTTTGCAGTCAAAACAGCTGGGCTATTCAAAGCAGGGCGGAATACTAAGAATTGCTCCCCTCAAAACTCTCCAAGCTGAAACCGATGCGGCGAGAAATGTAATTGAATCTCAAAGGCAACTTCAGCCCCTAAGAGTTCGCCTCTACCCAATTAGTTATGCAAAGGCAGAGGATCTTGAAGCTCAGTCTAAAGACTTTTTATCTTCCAGAGGCAAAGCTCGGGCAGATAAGCGAACTAACACTCTCGTGGTTTCAGACATTAGTGAAGTTTTAGAAAAAATTAAATCATTAGTCCAAAAACTCGATACCCAAACTCCCCAAGTTTTGATTGAGGCAAAAATTGTGGAAGCAAGAGAGAGTTTCTCCCGCGTAATAGGTGTAAATTGGGGATTCGCCAATAGCACCGGTGGCCATATTGGCGCCAATAGCTCAGGCCAAAACATCGATATTATCCCCACGACCACAAGTGGAAAATCAACAAGTCTTGGCGATGGGTTGACGGCTGATCTTAGAATTGGCACATTTGATGTTATTGGCGACCTATCAGCCTCTTTGAGGTTACTCGAGACTGAGGAATTAATTAAAATAATATCTGCTCCTCGCATAGTCACTTTAGACCGAGTGGACGCCATGATTGAACAAACCACTCAATTTCCACTGACGAGCTCTATAGTAGCTCCTAACGGTACGACATCCACGTCGGTATCTTTTCAAAGTGTCAAACTTCAATTGACGGTCACACCTCAAATTACAGCTGAAGGCGGTGTGATCATGAAAGTTACCATCGTCAGAGAATTTCCTGGTGCTATCATTCAAACTAGTACGGCTCAAGCGCGATCCGTCAATACTCGCCAAGCACAAACTCAGGTTCTCGTTGAAAATGGAGATACGGTTGTCATTGGTGGAATCTATTCTTCTGACGTCAGCGATAGTGAATCGGGGATACCCTGGCTTAGAAAAATTCCATTATTTGGAGCTCTGTTCAGGCAGACCACTACCAGTCGTGACAAAAACGAACTGGTCATATTTTTGACCCCAAGAATTCTTAATAAAGAAAAAGCATTTCTCAAAGCGGAGGGCTCATGAGTAAAATTATTCGATCTCTTTTGATTATGATTTCATTTGTGGGAATACATTGCGTAAGCAAATCTAGCGGGAGCCTAGTTGTCGTTGCAATTCCCCAAACTCCAATCCTGATTCCCAACGGCCCCCCCCAACACTTCGGAACACGAACTATTTCGCCACCGTTTTTTATGGTGAGGCAAATTAATGTTAGTTACCAGGGTGCTGGTCGAATAAATATTTTTGACTTAGAGTTTATTCATAAAACTAATGGGGTAAATGACTTTACCTGCGGATTTGTCGGTGACGAATTTGCACAAGTTTTTTCTGGCAGCACTGACGCAAAAGGGCAGGTCATCATGAGCCAAGGTCAAACTCTTCAAACCCAGCCCATTGTTTGTGCGGGCATTCCTCTGCCAAATCCGTTGCCGGAGACTTTCAATATTCCTATGACTGTTCGAATTAACGCTACTACCATAGATAGTAATAATAATCCTACTGGACGTATTAAAGGTGAAGCTGTTATCACTATCCAGTAATGAATGATCTTTTTACGTCCGCCAACGGTCAAAAAATAGAGCAATATCAGCCCCTTGCTGAACGAGCTAGGCCCAAAACTCTTGACGATTTTTTTGGCCAAACTCAAATTTTAGGTAAGGGGCTATTGATCAGCGAGTATCTGAAAAAAGACCGCGTCCCAAGCTTTATAGTATGGGGGCCGCCGGGTTCTGGTAAAACGACTTTGGCCAGACTCATCTCTTTGTCGACTAAATCAGTTTTTGTCAGCCGTTCAGCGATTGATACAGGGGCGAAGGATTTAAAGTCAGAAGGGGAAGAGGCCAAAAATCGCCTTTATCGATTTGGCGAAAAAACTATTCTCTTTATTGACGAAATTCATCGATTAAACAAAGCCCAACAGGACTGTCTTCTGCCCTATGTAGAAACGGGGGTCCTGACTCTCATTGGTGCTACTACAGAAAACCCAAGCTTTGAAATAAACTCTGCTCTTTTAAGCCGCTGCCAACTCATAGTTTTTGGAAGATTAGATAATGAAGCTATAGAAAAAATACTGGAGCGTGGCAAAGAAATTTTAGACGAAAATTTGTCTTGGAAATTATTTTCAAATTTTGAGCTGAAAAAAGAAATTGTCAAAAGAGCATCCGGAGATGGGCGAAGAGCCCTTAATCTCTTAGAAAACATATATAGTTATTTTGTGTCGTTGGGCAGAACGTTACTCACTGAAAATCAAATCGAAGAGGCCCTTACGTCAATCCCATCTCAGTATGATAAGTCTGGTGAAAGACATTACGACACGGTTTCAGCATTCATTAAAAGCATTCGTGGAAGTGATCCCCACGCGGCTCTCTATTATATGGCTGTGATGCTGCGAGGTGGGGAGAGCCCCTTGTTTTTGGCGAGGCGTCTTGTTGTACTAGCCAGCGAAGACATTGGTAATGCCGATCCCCGTGCCATTCAAATAGCTGTGGCGATCAAAGATGCAATCGATTTTGTCGGAATGCCCGAAGGTGCCATTTGTTTGGCTCAGGCGGTTACATATTTGGCTACTTGTCCTAAGAGTAATAGCTCGTATTTGGGTTTGAGAAAGGCTCAAGTGTTGGCTTCACATTTTCCAAATCCTGAAATTCCCTTGTCAATTCGAAATGCTCCTACGAAAATGATGGAAAAACTGGGGTACGGAGGAGACTATAATTATGCTCATGATTCTGAATCGGGTATTACTCCCCAGAAATTCATGCCTGAAAATATACTGGGAGAAAAGTTATATTCACCGACCCAACGGGGACACGAGAAAAACATTAGCGCCTATTTGCAATGGGCTGATTCCATTGTGACGTCACAACAACAGGACAAGAATTGATGAAAACTTACAATGTCCACGCTTTTCATCTTACTGAGAAACTAAAGCTCAAAGACATTTCTGCCCTTGTTGACTTGCAGCCGACTCAACTCAGTGTTTGGGAAGCTACGTACAGTTTTTCTGAAGAAAGTTATGCCTTTATTTATAATTTCGGTTCAGCCGTATTTTTTAATGTCCAAGAAGATCAACAAAAAATTATTCTAGATAAGATTAAAAAGGGAAACGTTCCTGAGCAGCCCGGATATACGACCACCGATACTTTTATCGTTGAAGTTACAGGAGAAGAAAAACACGAAGTCGGATTTCATAAAGTTGTTATCAAAGATTTAACCTATCAAAAAGCGCGTCTTGTGAGCATGGTGGTGGCCGAGTCGGCGGCATTAGAATATTTCGAACTTATCGTCGATGACCTATTAGAACGCACCCACCAAATTTCTGATTCACTTAGAAAAAAAGGAAAGCTCATTAAAGAAACCAAACAGCTTATTAAATTTATTGGTTTTTGTTTGACGACTAAACAAGAGATCATTGCAAATCTTTACGTCGTCGATGCCCCTGATGAAGTTTGGGAAGACCAAGTTCTTGACAGATTATACAACGATCTTAAAAGAATGTTTGAGATCGAAACTCGATACCGAGTTTTGGAATACAAATTAAAACTAATTCAAGAGAGCCTTGAAATTATTGTTGATTTGTCAAAATCGGTCCGCGAGACCATGCTCGAAGTTACAATTATCATTCTTATCGCCATAGAACTTCTGGTAGCTCTATTTGGCGGAGTGAGGTTTCGCTGATGAGAATCACAAGATGGAGGGCTGATAGAAAACCATCTATGCAAGAAATCGAAAAAATGCTTAAAGACGAAGGCCTTGAATGTTCTGTTGAGGAATTACCTGCAGGTGCTGAGGTGAAAGAGCATCGTCATCCCTTCGATGAAGTGAGAATGGTTGTGAGTGGTTCCATCAGGTTTAATGTAGCTGGTAACGAATTTTTACTTCATGCCGGTGATCGTCTTGACTTGCCTAGCAATACGCGCCACTGGACAAAGGTTGAACCCGATGGGACGTGTGTTAGTTTATATTGTCATCGGGTGAGCTAAAATAAAAAGGGCCGATCCTTTCGCATCGGCCCAGTAACTTTATCCCTATCTAATGTCTAGAAGGGAACCACCTCAAAATTAAGGCAGTTACAATGAGGTTTATGCATCGAACCACCACCTCCTTCCAGGCCCCTTGGGCCACATATTAATTATAACATTTTGACTTTCTCGACTCAAGCTGGGAGATCGCAATCCGATATAATCTCTGTGATGTCAATAGTTTGTGGGGGAAATTGATGGATAATGCAAAAGAATTTGTCACGCAGCATGACTTGCTCACAATAATAGAAGATTTCGTGAGTAAAGCTGCGGGGCTGACACTCTCTAAGGGCGTAGATGGAGAGATTGCAATTCATCAAAAAGGCGATTCAAAAAAGATAAAACTTAAAAATATTGAGCTAGCTGATGTTTTAGTGCGCAAAGATGCTGAAGGCCGAGAATTCGTACAAATTAACTTTGGTACGGGCAGAAAAATTCTCCTTACCGATCAGTTGATAGGTTTTAAGCCGTTTCCTGTGCCCGATTTAGATGTTACTAAATTACCTAAGGTTGTGACCACATTGGACCTCCTCAGTGTTTTTGAAGCAATTGAAGAATCAGTGTCTTCATCTGACGGTACTGCCAAGCCCGACGAATCTGAAACATTGAAGCATGTGTTTCACTCAATTTTATTGGGTGGAGAAGATGTTGGATTTGACTTGTCGGTTGAAAGATCTTGGATTAAACGCCTTCCCGTGCATACTTCTAAAGCGAGCGCCTAACACACACCGATTTCCGTTTTCAGTCTACCGTAGTCCGAACTCCGATCGGTTTTCAGTTTCCGTTCCGGTCAAGAAACTGGGTTTGTTATCTTCTGTGACTGTCGAGCCTTCTTAAAATTTTCTCCTTTTCTCTCCTCGATGGCCCCTCAGCGGGGTGAGGGCCATCTCGGCCTTCAAAGGAGAAAATATTATGTTAAAATCATTTCGCACCTATCAACTTTCTATTCAATTTTATCAAGCCTGTTTGGTTTTAAAGTTGCCACGACATATCAGAGACCATTTATTGCGGGCATCTTCAAGCATTACATTGAACCTAGCTGAGGGTTCTGCAAGACCTGCTTATTTAAGATGACTAGAAGTTAAAAAGTTTATAAATGGCATTGCATGCCAACAATCTTACAGGCAATCAGGTGACAGACCTTGATACGAATTCTTGCATTCTTTCTTTACCAAAATCAGTGATCGCCCGGTGAATGTTATGTCGTTTGCAATAGAGTTTGATGTTTTCTGCTAGTGGCCTGCCCCCTTTGGCAAATGGTAATTCGTGATGATATTCTAATTGAAATTTAGAGCCACATTGTTCGTGATTCACTGATTCTTTAAATACGCACTGGCCTTTATCACGTTTCCAAACTGCCCTTTTGACTGCTGAGGGAATATACCGTGTATTTTCTTTGCTAGTTTGATCTACCGCCGACGTAGGAGTTTTTAAGCCCTCGCTTTGGGTTATTTGCTTTCTAGGTTCTCTTTGTTCAGGATATAGCTTTTTTATGGCAATATTTGTAAGTTCGTCTATGAGCTCAGAGTAAGACATATTTGGATGCTTATGAGAAAGTAACCCTCGAAGTTTATTTAATTTTGAAATGACCTTTTCATTAAGAATCACTTTAACCTCTACATGGTCAGCAGTAACTTGACGCGTAGATTCATTTAAGCTCACTTGTTCAGGGAATATTTGGAGTAGGGTTATTTTCGCATTTCTTGCAGATTTGTTTTTTACAAGATCTAAAACCTTCTTTTTTTCTTCACGTGGGAGTCTCTTAGACTTTAGTTTTTCTTCTCTTCTAATGAAGACTTGTGCCTGAACTATATTTGAAAGGGTAAGGCTACCAGCCCTAATTTCTTCTTCAGCTTCCGGGAATTCACGAATTAGACGACTAGCAGAAATACGCCTATTGGCTGCAGATTCTTCAAACCCAAGCTCTTTTGTGACGTACTCAAAAAGGGAACCAAAATTTAGTTTAAGATAGAGTCTTCTTTTTTTACTTCGCGAATCAAATTTATAACTTCAAGAGTTAAGTTTCGTTCTTGTTTTGATTTTTCTTTTATTAGATTCAATAATTCTAAATCAGAAAGGGAGTTGGGCGCCATGGTTTGCTCCTTTTGAAAAGTGCTAAATGAAAAATCACTCTAACACGGGTTTTCAGCCCCTCGCCAAAAGCGCCACCAGACCTATACAGACAAGATTACAAAATTTTTGAGAAAAAAGTTTGGTTTACGAAAATAGCAGCATCACCGAAGATTCTATGAAGTAACAGACATATGTTTTAGGGTGACCCGAGGAAATTCGCCCAAAACCCTCCAAGAGAAATATTTTAAAAAATGAAAATAGTTTTTAACTTTATTGAGATAGAGTTTTGTTTGGACTTCTTTCAACTTCTCAACTTGCCGCGATCCCAATGCTGCAAGATCAAGGTTTGTTGGGCGGCTGGCCGGGACCTCCTGAAAGGTCCCACGGCCGCCGCCACCAAAACTGAATTCGGTGGTAATGCTCAAGGAGAGGTTGGTACCACCGCCCTTGTCTTAGATGCAGGTTTCCGATTCGAAATGATCTGGTTTCGAGGCATAAGGGCATCATGTATCAAGCATCCGTGGGCATCATGTGTTTATTGATTTAGTAATTTATAGATACACGCACCTAAGTAATCAGCCTTCTTTTCTAAATGGGTAAGATCCTCAAGTTTGATAATCGATTGCACCTCTCTCAACGATCCCATTGCTATTGAATAAAACCTCAGCTTTTCTTTAAATGTGGGTTTACCTGCCCCT
>JAHFAE010000005.1:0-7406 GCA_023250675.1 Oligoflexia bacterium
AGAGAATCGTTCGAATAGTCTAGGGCTGCGAAAAACATTGGTATTGTAAAGCCGACACGAAGACCGAAGCCTATTCCTGAGCCATCTAATTTCACCATCTGTCCTGAGAGTTGGCCAGCTGCGTCTCCCAAAGTTACATCCGTTAATACCGTGCTGTAGCCGGCATAGGGCTCTATTAAAAAATAGGAATGGGCGGTTGAAGCGTTCAGAAAAAAAACGGCAAAGATAGCAAACATTAGATTCAAGGTTCCTCCCATTAAGAAATTTTCAAATGATACAATAAACTAATTTTGAATCTAATCTCAACTTACTCTTGGCCCGACCTTTAGTCAAATCTTCGTGGGTCCACAAGTTTAATGGCAATGCCAAAGTCTGGTTACTAGGAACTCACCACTGGGTGGCGGCGAAGTATCTTGGGCAGTAATTGGCTGAGTACACCTATCGCTTTAATCGAGGCCACGATCAAAACTCATTTTTCATTTGAAGGCGCTAACGGCCTGCATATTTGAGAGTTCTCAGTCCTGTTTTGGGTCCCATAATCACTGCAGATTTGCGTCTCCTGATTGCAGCTATGTTTCTTCTAGTTTATTTCTGGCTCACCAAGGTCTCTATACCTTTTTGCATTCTTTGTAGAATTCGTATGGCAGTGTATGAGTTCTGAAATTTTGGACCATCCTAGCATCTCCTCTCAAAAAATTTGGTTTTCACGCGGGCAGTAACCAAATTTTTTGAGAGGAGATAAGAATGTCGGTTCTAAATTTCAGAACATATAAGATCGTTTCAAGAATGGACCGCGATTTTGGATTTGCTTGAAAACGAGACGTTACTCAAAAAATATGATTACTTAGGTATTTGTCATTTTAATCTGCATAGACACTCTGAATCCGAGAAAGCAGGCCAGCTGACCCTGATTAACCGATCCCTTACCAGTGGCAACCGATCTGTTAGCTAGTTACAAGTTGAATGCAGCCAGCGGCCGGCTTGGATGTACATAGTCAGCGCAACTCCGGCGAATTGAAAGTTCATAACCATTTAGAAAAACTCTCATTGCTGCAGTGGCTATAGATCTATAGGCGACCGATCAAGTTTTAAGTACGAATTTTCATTAAATGCTTTCATAAAATAATCCTTATTTTCGGGTATTCTTAACGACATACATGAAACTAAATACTCTTTTTTGGTTTTTTCAGATTTAATTGTCAAAACCATTCGCGTATTCCAAACCGAAATTTCTTTATCATTTGTTTCAAATCCACTTTTTCGTAACATCTCCTTGTAGGCCAACAACTCATCTGGCTTAAAATGGCTTAAATAGGCTGCCGTTTCTTCTGGTGTAATATCAGAACCGTCAATGATGTTATCAGTGGGACCAAAATTGTGGTATTCTTGTTTAGCCAACGAAAACTTGGCACCTTTCTCTGCCCTTTGCTCAACGTTTAAGGCAGGTGCGAGGAAAAAACAGTTGATTTGATATTGCTTCATCATGTCGACTGTCTTTTCTATAGTGAGACCTTGTTCCTTTGCAATGTCAGCAATGAGCTGCTCCGGTGTAGTATCTGAACCTTTGAGGCTCTCTAAATAGAAATCGTCTTTCCCACTCATTGTTGAAATTTTCGTAAAAGACATCCCCGGTTTAATAACGATGTCTCTAGTAACTTTGAAAATCTTACTTTCAGTTACGGGATTTTTATCGGCGGTACCATCTGCTAAAGCAAATAGTGAAATGACATTGATGATGATAACGAGTCCCAAAATTTTCTTGATCATATAACTCTCCTATTTTTAAATCAAATTCATGTGCCTGTGCGAATTGCAACATCTTTGCCAGTGAAACTTTGCATCGGAAGCAATCGGGATGAGGGTAATGATTTTGCGAAGCCTTCACCTGCCTGACAAATGGTCGGCCATGAATTCATTTCAGGGTTTAGGAGTTCATTTTATCTAATATAAAGGAGATTATCTCTGGGTCGACACGATAGGAGTTGTGGATCAAATATTCTGCAACGTATTTTAACGGAAAAGGCTCTTCAGTATTTTTTAATATTGGAGAGTCGTTCTTTGTAGTTTCTGACTCGCCATGATCGATCAGATAATGCTTTGGTTTTTCATAGCCATTCCATTTTAAGCAAAATTGGGCTTTGTCGGTTTTATAGTATAGCTCAAAGCCTGTTATTTTTTGTTCTTGAGTCTGCCAAACTATGAGCTCAAGCGTTTCATCTCAAAACCAAAGTCGTTTGAGAGTTCCTTCTGTTGTAGTTGAGGAGTGTTTCACAAATCACGGACTCAAAGTTTGAGCTGGTACCTCAACAGAGCTTCTCAAAATTCGCTGAGGGTCTACCTGGCGAATGATTTGATCAGCCGCAAATGTACTTGATTGAATAGCATTTAAAATATTTCGATGGACGCCGCCCACTTGGGCTCCCGCAACCCAGAAATTAACTAATCCAGGAAGAGTACCATTTTTTTCTAACTGCAAGTGTTCGAAATGCCCAATACTCGTTGGAACGACGAGTAGGCGTTCCCATTTTACGTTTTCCAGAAGCTCAGGGAACATGCGCTTAATGAGTTTTTTCATTGTTCGAATGGCCTTTGAGCCGTTTTCATCGTCTTGCAATGACTCTTGGTCAACTAATGTAAGCCAACTTGATATTTGCACGGAACTCAAATTTCGAGCGGTATCTATATTCGAAGGGAATTGCCCCAACACATAAAACTCTTGATCAACATTGTCATTAAGGATGAAAAAGTTTTTCGCCTCAGAGATTTTTTGAGTTGTAGCTAAATCTAAATTAATTGCTGTGAACGTTTGAGTTTTTGAAATTCTTTGTAGGAGTTTAACAGAAATTACCCCTTTGGGAAAAATTTCGCTCAATACCGAAGGTGAAAGGGTGCAAACCACACGACCCACATTAAGCTGCGTGCTGCCATTGAGAGTGAGAGAAGTAATCGCGTCGTCTGAAACACCGACTCCAGTAACATGGGACTTGGTCATGATTTTTTCAGCGGGAATGATCTGTAAAAGTTGATCGACGAGCTTTTGCCACCCTTGCGAAACGATGATTCGCTCAGGAGTTAAATAATAATTGTACTCGGTAATAAGAATCCTTAATTTATTTTCTCCAAATCCGACAAAAGGTACGAATTCATTTTTGGCTAAAGTTTGGGGGGGCTCAGTCCAACTATCAAATTGAAGCCGAAGACCCAGACGTTCTTTTAAAACCACAAGGGGGTTTTTATTTAATGCCGAACCAATGGGTACCGATTTTAGACCGTAGTCTAGAGAAATGCCATGCTCGTTTTGGCCTCGAATCATTCCACCTAATTCCTGAGAATCAATGACAAGATAATCAAGCCCGGCGCGTTCTAACAAAGCCGCAAGTGTAAGCCCCGAAATTCCACCGCCAATAATTGCAATAGGAGTTTTCTTCTGATTTGCCATGGTCACAGAGTAGGTTTAATCACCACTTATTTTCAAGCTGTATTTTTTGCCAAGGTGGAAAGCGATAGGAATAAGTGCTTGTCGAGTAAACTTTCTAAGCCTTGGACTATGATCGAGAATAATCGCTACCGGCGGACTCAGGCGGTAGTAAATATGAGTCAATGTTCTGCCTGCCCATCGAGTTTCTAAAACGTCATCTCTAAAAGAGCACAAAACTTTCACCGCAGGCGCTTCTGGACTCTCAAAGGCCGCCGTAGCAATAAAACAACGCTTTTTCTTCTTCTTTGCTAGCGCAATGACGTTGTCAAAGGTTTTTTTATGGACGGCAACTTTTCTGTAGTCGTCTATTTTATTGAGCAAATCTTTAAAACTCGGTGTGAAAGGCAGAAACTCACCGAGCTTTTCAGCACATTGTTCCATTCTTTGACCAAATTTTTCGGATCGGTCGTAGATTCTGGCAAGATCCCAGTAGGCGCTGGTGATAACGAGAAGTTCTTTAGCTCGTGCCGGATTGTTAAAGTACATGACTTTTAAATCGTTGGGCTTTGTTTCATAAACCAGTTCTAAAACGCGAAGATATTTTTCATAGGCCAAAGCCGACCCCATGTAGTTTTTGGTCGCAAAGCGATCCCGGGCCTCCCGTATGAGTCTAACTCGACTTCGCCAAAGATTGAGGCGCCTCTGTCCTTGCTCTTCTCGTCGAGATTTTTTGCCAGACTGTTGAGAAGCTTGACTAGAAAATTTATCTAAACAGTTTTGGCATATGGCTTCGGGAACGTTTTGCATTCCCAAATCCACCGCCAATTTTTCTTTCATTGATGTATCGATCCGAGCAAGCTCGGTCACAGTGTTGGAACAGTTAGGACATGTAACTCCAGTCATAGTTAAGATAGTTTAGACGCTGTTTAATGATTTTAGGAACAAAATCATTAGCTATACTTTGGTCCGTGTTGGTTGATTGGTCTACTCATGGAGCAGGTGGCTTCGTTGTGGAATTGAAAATAACTCAGAGCAAATAAAGAGGATCCACATCGACTGACAAACCCACACCACTGGGTACCCAGTCAGAATCTCTCATAAAATGCTGCAAAAGAGTATTGAGTGTTTTAGATGACGAAACCTTCATTAAAATTTGAAAGCGATGCTTGTTCTTAAGTTTTGCAAGGGCTGACTCACAAGGCCCTAAAAACTCTACGCCAGAATATTCGGTGAGATTTTTTTTAAGGTGCTCTAATCTTCGCATGGCGTTTTGTGAAGTTGCCTCTGTTTTATTAAAATCAGCCCCTTGAAATCGCAAGGTGGCCATACGACCAAACGGGGGATACTGGAGTTCTGATCGTTCTCTGAGTTCATCTCCGGCAAATTTTCTAAAATCATGGTTAGCAGAACAACTAATAGCAGGATGATGGGGGCTGTAAGTTTGAATAACAACCTTGCCTGCTTTTTCATGGCGACCAGCCCGACCGGCGACTTGGGTGAGAAGTTGAAAGGTTTTTTCAGAACTTCTAAAATCTGGAAAATGCAATCCTAAATCAGCCATCACTGCGCCTACGAGTGTAAGATTTGGAAAGTCATGACCTTTGGCAATCATTTGTGTACCGACAATTATGTCAACCGTATGGTTGTTAATGTCATCGAGGAGTTTTTCAAGACTTTCTCTTGAATTAATTTCGTCTCTGTCGGCCCGGGCAATATTAATGGGGCGGGAAAATGACGAAAACAAGTTGCCAAGATCTTCTGCAATTCTTTGTGTTCCCAACCCTTGAGTTCGCATTTCATCAGATTTACACGAAGGGCATCGAACCACCATGGGTTTTTCAAAGGCGCAATAATGACATAAAAGTTTGTTATTTTGTTTATGTACCGTGAGGCTCACACTGCAGTGAGCACATTGCTCTGTATGACCACATGAGGGACATAGGGTAAATTGGGCAAATCCACGACGATTTAAAAAAAGGGCGGCCTGCTCATTTTTTTCTAAAACAGCATTTAGTTCTTCAAAAAGGGATTGACTCAACCAAAAAGGTAAAGTGCTCTCTTTACTTGGTTTATGCTTGCGCATGTCAACCACCTGAATAGTCGGTAGGGGTCTGTTTTCTACCCTTGATTTTAGTTCAAGAAGTTGAAATTTGCCTGAAAGGGAATTTTGCCAGGATTCAAGGCTTGGCGTCGCGCTACCCAATACGATGGGGCAGCTCGAAATTTGTGCGCGAACTATCGCAGAATCTCTGGCATTATATTTGAGGTTATTTTCTTGTTTAAAACTTGCTTCATGTTCTTCATCTACAATGATGATACCTAAGTTTTCGACAGGGCAAAAAAGGGCAGATCGGGCACCCACAAGAATTTGCTTTTTCCCTCGCACCACACTCCACCATTGGTCAGAGCGCTCTCGTTCGGTCAGATGGGAGTGAAGAACGGCGACATTTTCTCCGAATCTTCCCACAAATCTTTTTACAAGTTGGGGAGTGAGACTAATTTCGGGCACCAAAACAAGAGCTTGTTTCGGACTCTTTACGACCTTTTCAATGCATTGAAGGTAAACTTCAGTTTTGCCGCTACCTGTGACTCCCCAAAGAAGAAAGGGTTGAAATTTCGTATTTTGAGTAGCGTCACCAATTTTAGATATGGCCTTTTGCTGATCTTCATTGGGAGTGAATGGACGGTGCGAGTCTTGTTTTGTCAAATTGAGATCTGTGGGTGCTTTTTTACGACCTTTACGTTTTCGAATTTCTAACCCTGGAGAAAAAGCCATCGAATAAACTTGGCCCGGAGGATGAAGATAGTATTGGGCAAGCCATTTTAGCCATAGGCGCATCTTATCTCCGAGGGCGGGCTCATCAATAATCTCTATGATTGGCTTAATTTCTCGACCCTTTGCCAGAGCAGAAGAAGATTTAATTTCTGAAACCAAGACACCTTTTGACTTTCGAGGTCCGAGAGGAACCAATACTCGAGAGCCAATGATGACTTGGGAGCTCAGGTTTTGAGGCAGTCTATAAGTCAAAAGCCGTGGTAACGGAGCCTCTACTGCAATTTCAACAAATTCAGAATTTATCATCTAAATCGCTTGTAAAAATCCTGAATGATCGTACCCATTGTGGTCTTTGGGAATAGTGCTGCTGCGTCCGATCGCCCTCTAAACCAACCCGTGTCGAGCTGCTTTTTTTGTTCATGAGAAAGGTCGATAGAACTCACCTTTGTGACATGTAGATTGACCACTCTGTTGTCGAACAAAAACGTCTGAGTTTTAGGAAACCAGAGACTTTTTGAATATATTCCAAAATCATCACCAAGAAATTCTGCACCGGAAGGTGAGCGCATTTTTCGAATCAAAAAAGTATCTTGCTCAACCCATAAACCGGGGGGAAGCGGCCCCTCTTTGGGTGAGGGGGTCCCATAAAAATAGGTAATGGTCCCCGAAATTCGGCCTAAACGTACATAATCTTCTGTTTCTATTTTTATGTCTTTGACTTCTGTGGGCGGTTTTTTTTCTTTGAGTGTTTCGGCGGGAATTATTCCCCATTTAACAAAAATCTTTTTTTCTTCTGATTCTGATCTTGTAAGAAGGGGGCTCATAAAAAAGTCTACGGGGATTTCGTCAGACCTTTCGCTGCCGGCCAAATCCAACCAATACTCCCGGCCTCGCTTATAAATTTTAGTTAGTTTGAGTGCGTCGGCATGGGCAGTGAGACGCATTTCTCCACCATCAACAATAATCCAATTTTCTTTTACCGTCGAATTTTCAAGGCCGTCATGAAAGGTAACTTCGTCTTCAATGCTGTAGGCCCCCTTGCCATGAAGAGAAGTAATGCGTTCAAATATGAATTGGCTGTTGGGAATATATCCCAATGCCAAATTGGACAAACAAATGAAAATGAAGAAAAACAGAGGGTGAATCATGATGAATGATAAAACCACAACGAGTGCCGTTCTGACAAGAGGGAAGACTATTGAACGTTTGTGG
>JAHFAE010000005.1:7416-60936 GCA_023250675.1 Oligoflexia bacterium
CTTATACCTTGGATTTTCGAAATAGTCCTTTTCTTTAAAGGGAAAGGGCTTTGTGAGTTTCAGCGGATCATAGAATAAATCTTTAAGTCTAATTCTAAAATCGAGATGGGGACTAGTACAGTAACCGGTGCAACCCACGTAACCAATGATGTCGCCGGCATTTACGTGCTTACCGATATAGATTTCTGGCGCCCATTTTTTGAGGTGATTATAAATGGTATGAAATTCTTCACCATGTTTTAAAGTGATGAAATTTCCATTGGCCCGATGGCGAGTCACTTCTTCGACAACTCCCTCGCGGGCGGCGTAGACGGGAGCCCCTTCATTTATAGCCAAATCAACACCTAAATGAGGCTGAAAGTTATGTCTAACGGGGTGAAATCGCCTCTTATTAAATGGACTTGAAATATGCACATAGTCCACCGGTGCATAAAACTGGCGATCTTCAAATTTTGTATCCGGATCAACAAACACTTTTGTGTCGTCGTTTTCCCAGAGAATTCTTTTCATAATTGTTCCCCGAGTTTGGAGTTGGGCTTTCGTTATTTCGCCAAACTTAATGAATTTTCCGTAATCATATTTTTCTTCGATAACAAATTCGAAGGCGTCGTTTTTAAAGAGACCTTTGTTCAAATTTAAATTCCAAGAAAATGCATCAGAAAATCGATACATGGCCCATTCGTCTGAAATTTGCCGTTTTAGACTTTCTCCGAGACTTCCTTTGATTCGGCCCGAAACTTTTCTGTAAGCAACCTTGTAGGCGACAGGCTCTATGTCAACGCCTACTTTTCCGGCTTCTTTCCAAAATATCAGGGCTTCGTCGGTATACTCGAGATAGACCCGCATTTCTAGTCGACGCGCTGCAAGATCTTTTACGACGAGGTAAAATTCCCCAGGATTTAAATGCATTTTTGTGGGAATTATTTTATTAGATAGTAGTGATTCGGCTTCTCTCTGGGTAAACCCGGCACTGACGATAACATTTTGAAAAGTTCGACCTTTTCTTGTTTCTTTTCGTAACACTGTGGTATCGATGGCAGCACTGGATTGAGAGCTTTGGATGAAAATAAAAAGTAGAACTAATGTTATCAAGTAGGGGTTCGTCCTCACAGCTGCCTTTCAAGAATGTACGTTTGACCTCAATGGTATTTGTTCTTGGAATAATGTGCAACCTTCCGTTTGCCTTGGGCCAGACCTTTTTGGGCGCGGCGCCAGAATCCATGGGAGATTCTGGAAGAGCCGCTACTGATGCCATCGAGTCTCACTATTTAAATCCAGCGGCCCTCGCCTTTACGAAGGACTATCACATGGGTGGAGTATTTCAGGAAGCACGGATTGGGCTCGAAACTCCCGCTAATAATTATGCGTTTGTTGTCACAGACAATAGCCCTGATAAATTTGCAGCAGCAGGACTTGGCTATGTTTATAAACGATCATCGTTTGTAGATCGAACTTACATAGACCAAGATTTTTCATTAAGCTTTGCTGGCAAAGTTTTACCTACATTTAGTTTAGGGATGCAGGGTCATCGATTGGTAAGACAAGTGAGCGGAGGCGGTGGATTTGTAAAGCACAATTTAACTTTTGGTACCCTCATTGTGCCTTCGAGATTTTTGGGCGTCGCAGTCGTAGCCTATGACATGCTTGCCGACGACGATCTAGATTTGGTCCCTGTAATTGCGTTGGGCGTCCATGTTGTTGTGCTAGACATCATTCGACTTCGCGCCGACATTGCTAGACAAGAAAAACGAAACCCCGATCGACAAGGATCTTTGGGATTAGGTCTTGAAATCGTTGGAGGATATGGTTTTTTGGTTCGCACCGGGGGCCTTTGGGATAATCTCAATCGTCAAACCTTTTGGTCTACAGGGCTTGGATGGGAAGGGCCGAACTTGAGTTTGGCCTACGCCTATAAAACAAATATCAATGTGGCCGGGGATTCAACTCATACCTTTCAAACCTGGCTAAATTTTTGAAAATTCTTGCGCATAGTGTTGCATTACGGTAATGGTATAGAACCTTTTTAAGATTTGTTGGAGGTTTTAATGGGTTCAAAAACTAAGGCCACGAAATTAAAGCGTAAAAAAAGAAAATCAAAAGAGGGCCGCGAGAGAAAAAGAGTGCTTCGGAGTAAGGGCTCTACACCTTCTAAAAAAATTCTTTTTGGAGATTAAATAATATTCTTGTTGGGGATCTTTGAAGCTCTAGATATTTAAACCCCGAACGATCTCACTTCTCTACTAACTTAAAAATAAACGATTTGATAACCCACCCAGAATTTTGGGGTTTGTATCTCCATTGAGAATAAGCACTCACGGCTTCTCTGTCTAGAAGTGGGAATCCAGATGATTTTTGAATCAGCGGCAATTCTACTTTACCATCGGGTTTTATATAAGCAGCTATAACAACTGTTCCTTCTTGTCGTCGAACCCGCGCCATCCATGGGTAAGCGGGTTTTCGATTACCGGCCACTTCTTCGAGTTTTGACTCATCAAGCATTGTCCCGGGAGTTCCAAATTTGGGAACTTGAGCTAATTCAGCATTAGAATTTTCTGCATTTTGCACAGGTGGACTTTCTTGCTGAGTTGGCTCTGCTGGTTTTGACTCCGGAGGATTTGGTACTGGAGTATTTGGAGCAGGTGCAGTGTAAGGAGAAGTAATAGCAACTTGAGGAGGCTTTTCATCTTTTGGAATAAGGGGAGGCTCTTCTACCTTCACGGGCTCATTCTCTTCAGGCATTACCTCGGGGGCCGTGGTGTCAGACTTTAGCTTTTGAAAAACGGGCTCGACCTCTTGAGGAGATTCATTTTTTGCCGGCATGACTTTTTGAGGTAAAACCGTTGGAATTTTATTTTTAGATTTGGACTCAACTTTTTCGACGGGCTTGGCTATGCTTTCAATTGTTTGGGAACTTTCGGGCGAATGGTAAGTTTCAAAACTTATCTTATCGCTGGACACATCGCCCTCGGGCATAATGTAGGTGTACCCTGTCTTAATCAATAAAATTAAAAGTACTGTGTGCGCCAAGATAGATAGGCCCCACGAAAATGCATTTCTTCTTTTGCTCATTTTTTCTTTTGCCCCAATGTCAATCGTTGAGAACCGTCAATGGGATTTTCATCGATAAATGCTCGAAAATCAAACACATCACTTACTTGCTGCGATTTGAAAACATCTTGCGGAATGCTATCAGCAATGACTTGACCATGGCCTAGGGCCCAAACTCTGTCGGTGATCTTAATAATCCATTCTAATTCATGTGCAGCCAGGACGAAAGTCGTACGAAAATGATCTCGCCATGCTTTGATTCCTTGAGCAAGGCGCAATTGCTGGTTCCAGTCTAAATGGGCGAAGGGTTCGTCTAATAGAATGATTTTTGAGTTCGTACAAAGAGCATGGGCGAGGTAAGCGCGCTTCACTTCGCCACTAGAAAGTTCGCGAATGTTTCGTCTCTCAAAACCTTTGAGGCCAGAAAATTTAAGAGCTGAGTCGATGAGACTATTCTTGTTATTTCGATTCGAGATTTCAAGTAATTCTAAAACAGTCATTGAAAAAACCGATTGGGTTTGGGATTCAAGCATAGAAATTGTCAGAGAACGATCTCTTAGCGAGAGGTCTCTAATAGAAATTTTGTCAATGGTTGTATCTCCTGACAGGGGCTTGATGAGCCCAAGAATGGTTCTTAAAAGGGTGCTTTTGCCCGAGCCGTTTAGACCAATAAGCCCTATAATTTCACCCGGGTTTGCATTTAGGTTTATGTTTTTAAGGATTACATTTTTTCTATCATAGCCCACATAAAGATTATTCAGCTGAAGCATTTTGTTTTCTTCCTAATATGAGAAAAATCAAAGTGGGAGTTCCAATCAAAGCGGCGATGCTCCCCGCGGGAATTTCTGTATTGGTTGTTAGGCTGCGACCCAAACTATCGGCAATTGTAAGAATAACTGCCCCTGTCAGATACGATGCAACCATGAGATCTCGATGGCTAGAAGACTTTAGTAGTTTTCTTGCAATATGTGGTGAAACCAAACCCACAAAACCAACTAGGCCTGAGATAGAAACTCCCAAAGCCGTTACCAACGTGCATATGAGGAATAAAATATTTTTCTCTCGTTTGGGTGAGAAGCCCAAAGAGAGGGCTCTGGTTTCGCCTAAATTGAGGGCATCAAGGGCAGGACACTTAAGTAAAAGAAAAACAAAACATAAAAAAGTAAGAGGACCAATGAGAATTATCCATGGATCTCTCGTTGTACCAAATTCGCCCATGAGCCAAAAAAGCGCTGTCTGAATTTTTGTCGGCGACAATATGGAAATAACCGTAACGACAACGGCACCTAGAAATAGTGAAATCATAACGCCAAATAATATAAGAGTTCGACTTTCTAGGTTTATCCTCTTTTGTCCGAAAGACAAGACGATCAATGCGGCCGACACGCAACCCACCGTTGAAAGTGCGGGAACCCAAAATGATGTTGGCTCTAAAGAAAAGGCCAGAGCTAGAATAGCACCTAGCGCGCTTCCGCCCGATAAACCAAGTGTGTAGGGCTCAGCCAGCGGATTTTGTAAAAGCGTTTGAAAAACGAGCCCCGACGTGCCTAGTGAAGCGCCGATAAAAAAAGCTGCTGCTGTTCTAGGTAAGCGCAAAGAACCAAGTAACAGCGCTGCCTGGCCTGTAATTTTTTTACCGCAAAGATAATTAAATATTTCAGCCCAACTTAGATCCACGACCCCCGAATGAAGTGAAAAAAGGAGAGTAGCAATTGAAGCAACAAAGAGAAGGATAATCACAAAGACTGATCTATTTCGCATTCTTAAAATCCCTTATGGCACTGCAAATTTCTCGGGCTCCATTTAATAGTCGAGGCCCTGGTCTTGCCACCAAATCGGGGTCGAGTTCTTTGACTTTCATAGACCATGATGAAATAGCTTTTCTCTTTTCTGAATCAGTTTCAAAGTGATCTGCTAAAAGCACCAGATCTGCCTTTTTTATAGTAAGGAATTCTTGAGATATTTTAGGGTATCCTGTTTGTTTTTCAAAAACATTATTACCGCCGCACTTATTAACGATTTCGTCCAAAAAAGTTTTACCACCTGCAACAATGAGGGGGGAGTTTTGAATCTCAATGATCACAGATGGTTTGCTCATTGAGTTCGTAGTGTTTTGAAATAGTTTTCCCAATTCTTCGTTCCAATTTTTTTGAAACCGACTGCCCGCTTCAGCCTTTCCTAGCCATTTTCCAAGGTTTAGGGCAGTACGTCCCACATCATCTAGGGTTTCCATTTTTATCGTGGCGAATGGAATATTTAACCTTTTCAATTGGTCTTTGATTTCATCGGGGCCTTCAATGGGCAAGAGTACTAAATCGGGATTCAGACTTGCAATTTTTTCAAGATGAGGCTTGGTGTATGGACCAACGGAGGTTTTTTGCTTTGCTCCAACTGGATAATCTGAAAAATCTGAAACACCAATTAGTTTTGAATCTAAATCCAATTTGAAGATTATTTCTGTTAATGCGGGACTTAGACTTATTATCTTTCGAGCTCCCGGGGCAATGACATCACCTATGTCGTCGGTAAATGGGTTAGCCAGAGCCAACGTTAAAAGAAAAATCACCATTAAAAGTATCCACCCAAAGTGAGAGTGAGATTTCTTTTTGATTCAGGAAAACCAAAGTGAAGTTCTCGTGGCTGATCCAAAATATTCATCGCCGAAAGCCTTAGGAACAAGTCTTTTGCGAAATAATATTTTATCCGGGCATCCAATGTATTCCAGCCGCCAAGGCCCACGAGCTGGTTGGATAAATCTCGATCGTAGTAGTCTGACCATTGGGTGTCTTCCACGCTAAACACGCAGGACCCGACGATTTTGACAAGTGTTAACGAGATTTGGAATTGCGGCGAAAGAATTACGGGTTCAGAAGCATCTAGATTTTTGTTTTCGAGATACGAAATATTCAAAGCTGGATCAGCAATCGGCGTTTTGCCTGCGAATTGTCCTTCAAAGCCTGTGGCATGAGCCCGACCCACGTTTTGAGGACTTAAGACATTTGGAGCTACGTATCGGTTTTCTATAAGATTGGTTAAATCTCTACTGAATGCCTCAAATTTCAGTATTCCCAGGGGAATATTTTTTTCAACCCCCAAATCTATTTCTTTACTTTGTTCGGGCTGAAGATTTGGATTTCCTGTGAACGAAATGGACTTGTAATATTTATCCGAAATGGAGCCCGGTCGATACCCTTGAGAGTAATTAAGAAAAATCTTCCAACGATCTTCATTGTATCCAGTAAAACCAATACTAGGAATCACGCCCCCGTCTTCGCTTGAAAATCTTAAAGCGGGTTGGCTTAAAATGTTTTCAGAGATAGGAATTTGAGCACTTGCTCCAAATTCATTGAGAGCCTGGGATTTGGCCCCGTCAGTGAATGAGCTCACCTCGAACCGTTCATTTGTAAAATCGTCAAAAATATTAAACGAATATTCACTAATTTTTTGAGACAAATTAATGCCTGAGTTAAAAGAAGTGGTTCTTCCGTAAGGTATATCATCATACTGCTGATTTATAAGCTTGTAAGAATTGTTGAGTGAAATCTTAGTTTGCCCAGAGAGTTCATAGGCCATTTGCAAATTAGATAATTGACCCCAATTATTAAAGCTCTGGGGAAAACCACCGATGGGTGTGTCTGGAGTAGAGCCGATTTGACGAACAAGGAGCTCGTAGGCCTTCCAATAAAAAACTGGTGCATTAGTTGAGTTTAATGGAATGTCTAACGATGTGTTAGAAGTTTGAACGGTGCCTCGTATGGTTTCGCTGTCATTGCGGGATCTCGTACCTGAATAAGAAATGCGAGGCATTTGAAACGGATAATCTCCGTCGTTATGAGTTTGATAGACAGTAACTTGTGAATGTATGGGGCCGGATTCGACGGGAGTTCCAAGAAATATTTTATTTGTATTAAATGATCCACGGCTCATAAAGAATTTATTTTTCTTAAGTTTTTCAGAGTTCAATTCTATGACGCCGGTCATGGCGTCGTGCCCAAACAGTGCGGAGGCAGGTCCTAATAATAGCGCCGCTCCTCCTAAATTTTCTGTGGTTAAAAACATTGGGTTGAACCCGGCCCCATCTGCAAAATTCAGAGGAATCCCGTCTTGAATCACAAGTGTCCTCGCCGTGCTCTGGGAACCGCGAATACTGATAAGGGGCCCACCCTCTAATCGGGCTTGAACTCCCGGCAAGGTGTTAAATCCATCAGTTATTTGGTATCTATCTTGTGCTTGCAATTCTTCTCCCGAGACCGTCTGAATGGGTCTGGTAACCTCTTTTGTGCCAATTAAATTCACAGGAGCAGCATTGATTTCGGTGGGTTGGAGTTTTTCGTAGGTTTCTGCCTTTACCTGGGGGGTCTCTAAAAAAAGAAACAAGAACAAAAACAAATTCAAATCCTTTTTAAGTCGCTAAACCAGCTGGAATTTCTTTGCGTGCAATTTGTTTGGATAATTTGAGATGGTCAGGGTGGCCAATTTCTTTCGCAATTTTAGTAACGTCAACGGGAACATAAGGTTTTAGATTTTCTTTCTTGATTTTAACAACCTGCTCATAGTTTTTTTCTATGATAGAGAGTTTAATTTGTCCCTCGCTTACGGCTTTGACAACGGCTTCAAAGGCTTCTTGCTGAGTTTCTAAAGTATGACAATAAAGAAGCATGGTGCAGCCGGCGTTCACAGCGGCAATAGCAGCTTGTGAGGCAGAGTAATGTTTTGTGACGGCTTTCATTTCCATATCATCTGTTATGACAGCTTTTCGATAACCCAATTTGTTTTTAAGTAAATCGGTAATCACTTTTGGTGAGAGTGTTGCGGGAAACTGAGGGTCCACAGCCTCTAAAATAATATGAGCAGTCATAACAAGTTCGGTCCGAGCACGAAAAGCTTTTTTGAAAGGAATGAATTCTACAGACTCCAGTCTGGCCATATCATGTTTTATATGGGGCAGATCCTCATGACTATCAAGCAAGGTATCCCCATGACCAGGAAAATGCTTTACACAAGGAAGCACCCCAGACTTTAGAAATCCACGGACCAAAGATGAAGACATTTTAGATACAAGTTCGGGGTCTTTGCCAAAAGAGCGATCGCCGATAACTTTATTTTCAGGATTCGTAAGTACATCAACACAGGGACTAAAATTAAGATTTAGACCGACGGCTAAAAGCTCTCTTCCCATGCTCTCGGCAAATTTAAATCCCAGGGACGCTGAACCAATTTCTCCTAATATATTCATGGCGGGCCATTGAGTGAAGGGCGCTTTAAGTCGAGCGACGCGACCGCCCTCCATATCTATACTCATAAAAAGCTGGGGCTCGTTTTGATTTAATCGCAGATCTTGAAGCTCATTTGTCAAATCACCGAGTTGAGCTGGCGAACTAATATTGCGATCAAAGAAAATAACTCCGCCCATATTGTTATCTTTGATAAATTTTTTGACGTCGTCGGAGGGCTCAAATCCTTGAAATCCAATTACAAATAATTGGCCGACTTTTTGGCGAATGTCATTTAAGTCCATGGGGGTATGACACCACGGGTAACGTACCTCGTCAAGGATTACGAACTAGATTTGGGATCAAAATACAGTCGCAAGCCGTCGCCTACGAGATTAAATCCAAGCACAAGCGTCATGATGGCTAACCCTGGAAATATACTTACATGGGGCGCATTTATTAATACCCTCCTGCCCATGCTAAGTAGAGTTCCCCAAGAAGTTTCGTTGGGTGGGACGCCTAATCCTAGAAATGAAAGACCCGCTTCACTCATAATTGTAGCCGCCAGCCCAAAGCTAATTTGAACTGAAACGGGAGCAACCAGATTGGGCCAAAGATGAGTTACAATGATTCTCAAATCTGAAACTCCGATTGCTTTTGCCGACGAAACGAATTCCTTGGTTTTCAAACTCATCATTTCACTTCGAACTATTCGGGCAAATGAGGTCCACCCTGTTATGCAAAGGGCAAAGATCAAATGACTTATGCTTGGGCCAAGAAATGCAATGACGGATAGTGCAAGTAAGAATCCGGGAAAGGCATACATCATGTCAATAATCCGCATGAGTATCATGTCGATGGATCCTCCCCAATATCCAGCCAGTGAACCAAAGATTAGCCCTATGAAAACCGAAATGCCTATCACGATAAAAGATATTGTCAAACTAAGGCGAGCACCAAAAAGGAGCTGAGTAAAAATGTCTGTTCCATTAGTGTCTGTCCCCAAAAAATGAATTGAAGACGGAGTTTGCAGTCGAGCCGAAAGTTCATAATCGGTTGGATCGTATGGAGAAACCATCGGGGCTAAAACTGCAAGAGTCGAAATCGTGAAAATAATCGATAAACCCAGTTTCATTGTCGAAGTCTCGGGTTTATGATTTTATAAGTGACGTCTGTGAGAAAATTTAAGATCACGTAAATGAGGGCCACAACGAGAATGCACCCTTGGGCCACAGGGTAATTTCGCGCCCTCAGTGAATTGTAAAAAAGCATGCCTAATCCGGGCCAGTCAAAAATGGTTTCAGTGATAACGACACCGGTAAGAACTGCTCCGAACTGCATGCTCAAAAGAGTCACGATGGGTGTCATTGCATTTTTAAGAATGTGCTTAAATTTTACCGTCCATTCTGACAAACCCTTGGCCCGCGCTACGGTGATGTAGTCTTCGTTCATTGTTTCTAGGTAACTTGAACGAGTCATCCTCAAGAGTGCGGCGGCTAAACCAATTCCTAAACTTACCGTGGGCAAAACAATTGAAGACCATTCATCTTGGCCATTTACGGGGAGCCAATTTAATTTGATAGAAAATAAAATGATTAGAATTGGTGCAATCCAAAATCCCGGGAGAGACAAACCCACCAGACTAAACAAATTAAAAAACAAAGACGCATATTTTGATTTTGAGGAGGCAGAGATAATTCCAAGTGGAAGGCCCAAAAGAATTGCAAATAGCATAGTATTCAATCCCAGGACAATTGTTGATGGGAGGTGGGTAATGATTTCAGCTGAGACTGGTTTGTGGGTCACAAGATTTGTACCCAAATTCCCCGTTATGAGTTGTCGCAAGTAAGACAAATATTGAATCACCACCGGCTGGTCTAAACCCAATTCGTGACGTAAGGCCTCGCGATTTGTGGCTGATCCTACATTTCCCATAATTTGGTCAAGGGGATCGCCAGGAGCCAAATGCAAAAGCAGAAAAGATATTGTCGAAATACCCCAAAGTATGAAAACCGTGGCAATGAGCCTTTGCAAAGATTTGCCCTATTATTTTTCAGGGGAACTGGGTTCTGCAGGAACTGAACCAGTACTAGGTGGAGGTGGAATGCCTTTTATCTCGATGCCGAGCCCGCCAGGAACTCCTGCCTTTTTACCTTCTTTAACCGGATGCTTTTCAAATAATTTTTTCTTTTTCTCTTCAGTTTTTTGAGCAGCCGATTGTTTTGGAGCTAACTGTTCTTTATCATCTCTCTGGTTAGATATTGAATTCTCACCAGGTATTTTTTTGTTAAATAAGAGTTGAATATCTTGGGCGTTGTAGGCCATTCCCTTTGTTGCTTCTGCCTGGCCATCCACCGTACGCACATCAATATTCTTGTCAGGGGACCGAGTTAATAGAATTTCACCTTTCGGTGTGATCCAGGTAAAGAAATTTTCGCCTTTGAAGGAGTTTAAGATTTTGAAAGCGTCCCTACCTTTAACTTTTTCAAGGGTAGAAACCTTTGCGGTACCGCTGTAGACATTCGTATCTTCTTCGGCCACGGCAAAATAGCTGTAGTCATTGCCTTCGGCCAAACCATTTTTTTGACTCATAATAAGATAAAGTAAGAAAGTAGAAACAATAGAACCTTTTTTGACTCGCGTTATGGATTTTGATTCTTTTTTCCCATCGTTTATTGTTGCGGTCATGACTAAGGGTTTGCACTCTTGTCCTTTTCTGACTTTGTCTGGTTTACAATCGGGATTGGGATCTGTAAACGTGGCATCAATAACCTTAATGTCTTTGTCCACTTTTGCTGTGTATGAATAACTCAAAGGGCTTAAATCATTGGCCGCGAATGCCTTTAGGCTCTCAGTAATATTTCCTCCGTCGGCATTTGTCTTTAAATAGTATGTGCTTTTGAATTTTTCTCCGGTGAACTCGTAACGTTCAACGAGATAACCAACTTTATGCTGACCCAAGACGACTTCAAACCAACCTTCGTAAAGAACATTGGCCATTGCATGTGTAGAGAGGAACTGTATAAAAACCGTGACCGTCAAAAAAAAGATTTTCATAACTATTCAGCTTGCCGAAAGACCAGGGGAGTTGTCAAATCTTTTGCGTCGCGCCAAGACCACGTAGAGGTTAATAGTTTTCAAGTTTGTCGGTAAAATTAAAGATGCCGTGAAAATAAACTGCAGTGGCCAAGTTTCAATATTAATAGCTATTATTTTCCAGGTTCTATTTATTTTCTTTGCCATGGTCATAAACGTGGGGCTCTTAGTCCACGATAAAATCAATTTGCAAAACTCAGCAGATATTGCGGCGTATTACGGCGCTATGAAACAAGCTGAAATTCTAAATGCCATGGGCCAAGTCAATTATCAAATCAGGCAGGCTTGGAAATTAGCAAGCTGGAGGATCTGGGCTCTTGGCGATGCGGGCAGAAACAAGGTCTTTCAAGACGGGGGAGCACTATCAGACAAGCCGGCCACTTGGGTGAGTGAATCGGCCAACTACAAGTTACCTGTGGTTTGTATCGCCAACCCTTTATTTTTTGATTACGCCAATTTGCGAAGAGGCAATGAAAATCTTTGCCGTCACACGAGTGTCAAAATTCCGAATATCACGCCCGTAAAACTAAATCCTGCTCAACAGTTTCCCATTTTTAGTTTTTTAAGAATATATGAATTTTTTAGTCAAAAAAATGCCAACAAATTTAGTGCGGACTGCACTTCAACCGGTATTACAAATTTTCTCATGGCCGCAAAAATTTTTAATAGCTATAAACAAGCCATCTGGTTTCGCCGTTTGGCCATGCAAAATCTTCAAAAATTACTGACCTCCAGTAATGACTTCAAAGATCTTAGTGGTAAAAGTGTTCAGCAAGTGGTTATTAAACTATTAAAAAACAATCTTACGGCGGCCAATCGAGATAGTTTAGAGAAAAATCCAAACTTCGAATTTAAAAATTCTTTGTATAACCACCCATTTTTAAATCCCATCGAAACAAGGCTCCTGATTAAGTACGAAGACATGTATGGAGGAAACAATGCCTGCAATGGCGAAGTCAAAAATTTGAATCAAGCCCCAAAAGAGCAAATGACCCAAGAGCAACAGCAGATTTTTCAAATGACATCGGCATTGTCTGATCCCGATTATCATTCTTCTGAACGCGCTGGAATTCAAAAATTTGCGGGGCAAGATTTGACTGGCGATGTGGCGTTTCCAAGTCTTGCGGGTTTTGAGAAAAATCCTTGGGTGGCGGCCTATGTTTGGGTGAGCGTGACGACAAAACCTAAAATGCTTTTCTCGCCCATCGTGGGGACTATTGAGTTGAAAGCCGAGTCTTATGCCATGCCCTTTGGAAGTCGCATTGGCCCTTGGTATATGGATTCGTGGCACCCGGGCTCAGATCAAAGCGATGGGGACAAGATGGTAGATAAGCTGCTGCCGCCTCGTTTCGGAGTAACGTTTGATTCTTATGATATTCCTCCCAACTATTCGCGCTACCCGGGGGATAAGTTGGGAATGAATTCTGATGTGGCACGAACTATTGGTGTGAAAGCTGCGGTTAATGCTAATAAAAATCTTTTACCTCATTTTGCTAACGACGATTATTACTATTTGACCGAAAAACCTTCTGACCCGCGGGCTGACCCGTTGGTTTTTAGTCGCGATGGGCATCCCATACGAGATGCGGAGATCGCAGCGGTTGCACCTGATTTGTTTGATGCGGTTTACTTTTCTATTGATCCAAAATTTGATCAGACAAAGTCAAGATTAGTAGATGGGGGCGTTTTATTCGGTCAACTTTGCCAAAACAGTTGCCTAGATTTTGGAACCAACTCGGTTTCAAATGCGACATTTAACGTTGCTGCTCAAATTGGTAAGGTATTGCAAAATCAGAATTATGGAGAAGCCAACTGGTTAATCCGTAGCCCTGATAATCTTTTGACAAGCTGGGTGGGTGAGGGATCAGAATCAGACACCACAGACTACGAACCACGAAGCAGCAACAGCAAAGCGGGAAAGGGTGAAGGTGATCGGGGCGGCGGCGGGCGCTTCGGATATTCGGTGAAATTTGTCAGCAAACGATTGTTAAAGCGAAAAGATCTCCCCTTTGGCGGCGGAAAAGTGCAAAACATAATCGTTGGCCCTCTGCTCAATCCGCCTACATGGCCGGAGTAAGCCTTTAATTTTGACGGGTTGCGCATGTCTAAACTTTAGACAGTGTCTTCAAACTTGTCATCTGATTGACCTCTATATTGGTCCCGCTGCGGTCTTGGATTTGCTCTTCTAAAGGCTTAAGGGTATTGGACTTTCATCCGAAAAATCATATGGGCAGTCGAAAGTCTATCCTTCCTTTGGAGGGGATATGGTCAGGCAGCGTTTATATCTTTTTCTCGTTGGAATAATTTTAATATATGGCACCGGCGCTTTAGCGCTTACCGGAAGTGGCCCTGTTCGGCCCGGGCAAGAAGATGGGATGGTGCCTCCGTCAGACAATTCCACCTCGGAACAGATTGCCGATCCTTTGCCAAGTAGGCAAATTGGAAACGGTTCAGACATTCCCTCCAACCCATTACCAAGCAGACAAATCGGAAATGGTTCGAATATTCCCGACGGAACTTTGCCGAGCAACTCAGTTGCTCCTGACGCTTCTTCTCTGGGTAAGACGTCACCAGAAAACACCATTCCTCGCAGTTGCGAAGATGTGGTGCAAGAAGCTGAAGACGCCTGTACAGGTAAATCCAAACTTGGAATGATTACATCTTTTGCGCAATTGGCAATGGGAATTCTCTCCTCCAATGCAACCGATGCTCTTGCCGCATGTAAAGCTCAGCAAAGACAAGCCCAAGCGGCCTTGGCAAGTACAACCACAATGTCAGGGCAATGTGTCTCTGCGGCTACACGATGTCAACAGACCTGCAATAGCTGGGCAAAATTCGATAAAACTAATTTTTACATGTACGATAAACAATCCAAAAAATGCGACAAGCTTCTCAACGCCTCTCTTGCAAGCAAAGCTGAGCAGTTTGCACAAATCAATGCGAATTTCAGACAGAGCAAACAATGCGAGAATCTTATCGCCGCGGCAGATTGCTCGGTGCCCGATGCGGTCAATCGGCCAACATGCCTAGTTCAATATTGTCCCACACATCAAAATGATCCTATTTGTGCGGGTTACCAATGCACACTTGATATGGCAAAAGATAATGCCAACTGCCCCCAGTACGATTGTGTTGCTCACGCCGATGATACGGCTCATTGCTTTAAACCGATGGCCATCGCGGCTTCAAGCCCTGTTCAATTTGACTCGACTTCTACCACAACTCCTTACTCCCCCTATGGAGAAGGCGGAAGCGGAGACTTTGGATCTATGCTCGATGAAAATCCCGGCAACGGTGATCTCTCCCATCTCAAACAATCTACGGCAGGGTCTTCGGGCCCCGGTCCCGGCAATGACAGTGCCAGTGGCGGAGCTGGACTTGGCGGTGGTGCCCCTTATCCAGGTGGTAATGGTGGCCAACAAGGTGCCAGTGGCGGAGCCGCTGGATACAAAGATCCCGGTGGAGGTGTGGGCTCTGGCGGCGGTGGCGGAGGATATAATTTCCCTGGCAATACAGTCGGTGGAAACAGCAACGGTGGCGGCAGAGGCGGTTCAGGTGGTGATGGTATCGATCTTTCAAAATTCTTACCGGGCGGCGAGCTTGATCCTACAAAACGTCAATTGGCAAGTGCGAGAGAAGGAATTTCTGGAGCCAACGATCTCTCAAATTTTGAAAAAGTCACAAGAATGATGAACAAGAAAAGAGAACTTCTAAAACCTGCAGAAGGAATGTGAAACTTTGCGCATTGGTATTTCAATTCTTTTGATTTTTTTTCAATGTACTGTTGCTTTAGGTCAAAGCGACAGCGCTCATGATTCAGCAGCATCTGAAATGTTAAATGACTTTCAAATGGGTGGATCGTCTTTAGCTGCGGGCGCTGAGATGATGTATACCTATTGCGGTACCGCCGCTTTTGGTACCGTTATGATGTGTGCGTTGGGTGCGGGTGCGGCCGCAGGTGGCGTCATGAATATAGCCACGGGTTTAGGTCGAAAAGAATCCATCGACAAAACTAGATCCTATGAGACTCCAACGGGGTGTTTGGCTAATCCTTACGGACCTGGCTGTGGTGGAAATAATAATAATTCTGATGGCGATACTCTAGACACACAAGCTATACCGAAAACCGATCCCTCTACAATTGATGTAACAGCCTTACCACCCGCCGTGGCAGAAGTTTATCGCAATGCTGTTGCTGCTGGTCAAAAATATGGCGTCGATATCACTGACCCCAAAAGTGTTGAGGCCTTTAAAGCAAAGATGGCAGCAGCAGGCAAGAGTGGTGGTGGCGGAGGAGACGATGGGAGTGGTTCAAGTGCCGGCATGGCTTCTCTCACTCCAGAGCAACAAGCCAAGATTGAAGCGGCAAAAGATAAATTCTTAGCAAAATTTAAAGTTTCAAGTGTGGCTCTTGAAGGTGGCGGCGGTCGCATGGATCATGGTCGCTCTTCAGGTCAAGAACCAAACCTAGATTTGAATTCTTTATTAAATAGGTCAGATGATACCAAAAGAAAAATAGCTTCTATCGATGGCCTTCAAAAAACCTTGGGCGATGATCCTATTGGAGTTGCTGGCGATAATATCTTTCATCAGGTGAGCCGTCGTTATCAGACTAAAATTCAATCTCAGTCTTTTCTCACTAAGTAAGCATTTGATTTTATACAGTAAATTTATTTTGATGTACCTGATTTCTAATTAACTTGAATTAATTTGGATTGTCCTCCAATCCATGATCTTCTTTTGACATGAAAAAACAAACTGTGATGGGCATCATGTCGGGGACCAGTCTTGATGGTGTAGACTATGTTCTATGTGAAATCTCAATAAGTAATATTAAACTAAAAAAATTATGGGGAATCTCGTATCCTCGAGAACTTCGAAAAAATCTCTTTCTTGCGGCTTCAGGCAATTTAGGCAGCCATGCTCTCGGTCAACTCAACCATGACTTGGGACGGTTCTATGCCAAACATGCCAGGGCCTACTCATGCGACTATGTTGGCCTTCATGGCCAAACCATATTTCATAACCCGGCCCCAAACGTCGGTGCAACATTTCAGTTAGGTGAGCCAGCTTACTTGGCGGCAAAGTTAAAAGTACCCGTAGTCAATCAGTTTCGTACCATGGATTTAGCATTGGGCGGTCAGGGTGCCCCCCTTGCCACCATTTTTCATCGTGCTGTTTTTTCGCATCCCGGGAAAAATATTGCAGTCAATAATTTAGGAGGAATAAGTAACGTTACATTTCTACCCAAATCGGGTCGCCAATATTTATCTTTTGATACGGGACCCGCGAATATTCTTATTGATTTAGCGGCTAAGAAACTAAGCCGAGGTAAATTAGAATTTGATAAACAAGGCCAGTGGGCTTCTCAAGGTATTCCAAATTCATACCTTGTCAAAAAATGGATCGAACAAAGCCGCTTCTTTAAAACAAGCCCGCCCAAAAGTACGGGCCGAGAAGAATTTGGCGAAGAATTTTTGAATAAAGCTCTTGCCGCCTGCAAAAAAGAAGATCGATTCGATTTTAAGATGAATAATGCCGATATCATGGCAACCATGACAGAATTCACCGCTGAGTCCATTGCAGATTCGTATGAGAAATTTCTTCCACAGTGGCCCGATGTTGTTATTTTATGCGGAGGGGGTGCTGCAAATCCTACGCTTGTTAAAGCCATCCGCCGGGCCTTAAGACAAAGGCAATGGCAGGGTACCGAAGGTAAACTAGATAGGCCTATCGATGTGACAGTTTCTGATGCATTAGGCTGGCCAACTCAAAGTATTGAAGCATCGGCCTTTGCTTACCTTGCTTATCTGACAATGAACAATATTCCTGGCAACATTCCTGAGACGACGGGTGCACGCCGTAGGGCGATTCTTGGTCAGATCGTCCCCTACGCAGAACTTTAATTATGCGCATAGCAGTAGCGAAGATTCAAAGGGCCCTATAATTAAAAATCATTGATTTATTTAGGTTAAATGACCAAGGTATTTTTGTGTGAAGTACCGTCTTTTACTTTTACCGAGTGAGAAATAGCTACGTTGTGAAGACACACATTTTTATCAATGACGACATTATCGCCCAAAACAGCAAACCCTGTGATTTTAACGGTGGGATGAATACGGCAGTTGTTTCCAAGGAGAACTTTGTTTTTTGACCCTAGCGCTATGAGATGTTCACAGCCTTCCCCTTCCCAAATATTGGGTCGTCGGTCAAATCCATTCCAAAATCGTCTGAATAAACTTAAAAGATAGGGCTGGTGTTGCAGTTTTGGCAAAAGGCCCAATAGGCCCTCTGTTGCTGCAAGATAATCTTGTAAATTTCCGGCGTCGTACCAAAAGCCAGTCTTTTGAAAAGCTAATATTTCTTTTCCCTGCTCGATTATTTTTAAGTACACATCCTCAGTGATACTGCATGGGCCATCGGGGATAAATTTAAAAACACTTTCTTCGATAAAATGAATTCCAACAAAATGAAATGGTTTGCAATTCAAATCTGGTTTTTTCTTTGAAATTCCAACCACACGCTTTTTTTCGTCAACCCAGACGGCCCCATATTTTGATCCCGCATCGGGATGTTTCATGACAATCATCGTTGCCACAGGTTGATGATGATGGTGAAACTCTAAAGCGTCTCGAAGTCCGAAACCGTTGACCACATCGGCATTGGCGACGACGAAGGTTCCGGAACCCTTTAAAGTGGGCCGCGCTTTTTTAATCGCCCCCCCTGTGCCTAAAATGACTTTTTTCTCATCGCTAAAAAACGTGGGTGCTGCAATGAGTTTTTCATCAGAAAAAATGTTTTTCAAAACGTCTGGCAAGTGATGGGTATTGACGGTGAGTTTATCGATTCCGATCTGTTGGATTAAATGTAAGTTGTAAAATGAGATGGGGACATTTAACAATGGAATTACAGGTTTTGGAATTTTTTCGGTATATGGTTTAAATCGAGTTCCGAGGCCCGCTGCTAATAATAAACCATTCATGAAAGACCAATGTCTTTTTCAAAGAGCCCGTGGTCTGTGAGGACATCTAAAAGATCTCGATACTCGGGAAATACCAAAAGAGAGCGACGAACTCGCATCAATGTGCCTCGGATATACTTTAGGTACCTCGTGTCTTGTCTTGTGTTGTAAAAACTAGCGAACGACCCACAGGCCTTAAGACATCTTTGAATGCTCTGAACCTCATAGACTAAATCAAATTGTTCTCGACTCAATGCTGGTTCTTGTAGAGTCCTTCTTTTATTTAAATAATAGTCGAGCATCTTTTTTTCAACATGAGAACTCATATCTACATAGGAATCTCGCAAGAGGCTCACAAGATCGTATTGAATGGGGCCAAGGCGGGCATCTTGAAAATCGATGACTCGCATCTTTCCAGCTTTGATCATTAAATTTCTTGAATGATAGTCTCTGTGGGCAATGTATTTGGGCTCTTCGTGAAGACGTTTACAGATAAGGGTAAATTTCTGCTCTAGAAGTTTACTTTCTTTTTCATTAAATTTGAAACCTAAGAATTTTTCTAACAAATGTTCGCGGGCGTAGTTCATCTCCCATAACAATCGTTGGGTATTAAATTCGATATTAAACGCGACACAGCCAGATTTATTATCTTTGGTACAGGCATAATGTATTTTTATGATCTCATCCAAAGCACTGCGATAAAAATCCATGGCGTACTCAGAGTTTTGACTTTCCCAAAATTTTCTCTCTAAAGTCAGGTCTCCAAGGTCTTCAAGTAAAACCAAGCCCTTTTCTTTGGCAACCCGAATTACTTTTGGAACTTGAACGCCATGACGGCTGAAATGACTTAGAATGTTTAGAAATGGATAGTTCGCCTCGTCCACAAAAGGTTCCCAACACATTAACACATAAGAATTATCGCCGTGAACCGCGCGAAAATACCGACGTGCCGAAGCGTCACCCGCCAACGAAAAAACTTGAATATTTTCATCATGAAGTGTGTCTTTTAGAAAATCATAATAGGGTTCTTTGGGTTCGAGTTTAGTCATTGGCCTTTTCTCTGGGGAGGTTCATCGCAATGAGGCTATCTTTTTAAGATCACGTCGTCAACAAACCCGGGCATTCAAAATATTTGAAGAAACAAAAATTAACGCTAAGCCCCGAGACTGGATCTGTACCCATTCGTCGAGTGTTCGATTACTTAATCCCAGGGAGGGGTGATAAAAAACCTTATTTTTTAAATTGTACTCAGAACCTTTAACCGAAATTTTAGACCTATTAAAACTTGTAACGGTAAAAAGCGTTTTTTTTGAAACAGAAAATGAAAGTTTTGATCTGCTAATAGAAGTGATCCAGTTATTTTCATCGGCTAATACGAGGTTGGGATATTTTTGGGCGATCAACAGATTAACATAGAGGTGATCAGTGCGACCTTCATGATCTCGATGTGCTCCTAATACAATTTTCTTAGAAGTTTTTGGAAGTAGATTAATGGCATATTCTAAATCACTTATTGCCTTTTTGGGTGGTAATTTAATTACCGAAGTGGGATTTACCTTAGAGACCATATTCGAATCGACCGAATCTCCGTCTCCTACATGAAGGATTGGCTTTAATTTTAAGTTTTTTGCTACGACAATCCCCCGATCCACAGTGACGAGATGGGTACTTCGTCGCATGACTTGGCGACAGAATTTTTGATCGGGAACCTTTCCACCTGCGATAACGAGATAGTCGAAATAATATTTGTTGCCGTTCATAATAGTTCTAAACTTTAGTCTAGATTGCGCCTTCTTTACAAAACATATCTATAGGGGCGAGAATAATAGACGGTCTAAAATTAATAAATAAGGGGTTTGTGTGAAGAAATTCATAATTAGTGCCATCCTCATTTCAGGGCTCACCTCATGTTCTTCAATCTTAAAGAGATCGCCATCTTCGACAGACGAAGAGGGCGGTTTAATCGCAGGACCTCAAGGGGCAGCTAATTCATGTGCCATTGCCGAAATCGTTGAAAAGCAAAATGATATGATCGGTGACATTGAGGCTGGTAATCTCGAAATCAAAAAAATGCGTGATGAAATTCTTAGAAAAGAAATAGCCATGATGTCTCTGGTTGGCGCTCAAGTCCTGCTTGACGCCGCAAGGCTGGCAAAACTCAGTGGGGACGACCAGGTAAGGGCTGTGGTGAGAGCCACTTGGGAAAAAACCAACACTGACTTTGACGTTCAAATGAATTGTCTACAACAACGTGGGTTAATGACTCAAAAGCAGGCATCTGCCATTAAAGAATATTTCGTATTAGATTCGGAATTTCGAAAAAACTACGATCAAATTTACGCTCACCCCGATTCAGTTAATGAAATCAAAGATCAAGAGATTGATTCGTATAAACCCAATTTTCCAAAAACATTTGCCGACGTGATCGATGCCGAACTAAGTGTTAACAATGATTTTAAGATTTTAGTTGATGGTAAAGAACTTCGCGATGCTCTCGTGGATACGATTAGAAGTGCAACAAGATATATTCACATTTCATTTCATCATATGGAGCAAAATAGAACCAGTGAAATTCTTCAACATGAACTTGTGGCTAAGAAGTTAGGAATGGCCAGTGAAATGCTCACAGATTTACTAAAACACAAGGGTTGGGTTCTTGGGAAAAACGATTCTGATCTCCAGCGCTGGTACCTTTTGAAAAATGCTCCGGACAAAGATGTCCTAAAATTTACGGAAATGCCACCAAATCTTATTCAAGAAAATTTTTCTAAATTTTCAAAGAGCTTTGAAATAAGAGTGTTGGCCGACCTGGGAATTTCTGGCCTTTCAGTTTCTTCAAATGCAGGGGATTCGGGTCTTGACAAGATTTTTCCGATACTTCGAAGGTATGATGTGGATATTGTTTTTGTACCTTCTTTTCTTTGGGCATTTTTTAATTATCATACTAAATTTGTCGTAACCGATAATCAGGCCATCATTAGTGGCGGGAATATGTTGGATAAGGTCATGGGTTGGGAGGATCCGTTAATTTGGCACGATATGGCTCTTAAAGTAAATGGGGGGCTTGTCAATAAAGTAAACCAATTCTTCGTTGAGCAATTTAATCTGTGGCGAAAAAAATCGGCATTGGCCGAAAAAATGAATATCATAAAGAAATTTAATAAAACATACAGCCCCCAACTCGCAGAGGCCATCAATCAAGACAAGCGTGCTGAGGGAAATGATTGGTTCTACTATCCACGAGCCAATGAGCGTTATCATGGCCCGTCCCAAGGTATCGTGACGGTCACTAATCCTATTAATGATGTAGACCTGACAGTGAAGTCAACTACCGAGAAGGCATTGACCACGGGTATTGCTTCGGCAAAAGACTTAATCATCTTAGCCAATCCCTTTTTTAGCGATGAGGTTGTGGCAAGGCGCCTCAGAACTAAAGCTAAACTTTGGCGTCTGGCCGAAGTAAAAGAAAAAAATGGTGAGTCGTTAGAAGTTTCTACTTGCGACCCAAAGGTTATTAAAAAGCGAATTCGAGGTGCTGCCGGTAAAGGTTGGGATCTGGGCCCGGGTGGTCGTGGAATCGTCGTGATTTTGCCAAAAAATATGGACCAAATTATGGTGAAAATTGCCAATGATGCCATGATTAACTCGCTCATCCGCGACGGCATTGACGTTTGCAAATGGAGAAGCGAACTTCACAATGATGATGTTGCCGATCGAGACGGCCGTGTTTATAGGCCGCAAACGATGTTTCATCACAAGGTTTGGGCCATTGACGACAAGGTAGCGTACATCGGTTCGGCCAATCTCATGGCCCGCTCAAATAGAACAGACTCAGAACTTGGAATTGTTTTTTTTGATCGAAGTTCTATTGAAGAACTCTACAAACGGCTGCTCTTTTTAGATCTTAAGCATTCAGAGCCTACTCGAAAACGTGTCGTAAACGACATCGTGAGACCATTCACCCAAACCATAAACTGGTTTGGGAATCTCTTGAAGCTTTGGTAGCTAACGAGGAAAATCCATGGCGAAGGCTCGAGTCCATGAGCCCCTTGCCGCCGCAACTTCAGGTTTGAGCCAATCAAAAAATTGAATGACGTTCGAAGAATACTTTTCAGAAACCTGTTTACACAAAATCTCTCCCAGAGTGCTCTCTATGGAGTTTTTTATTTGAGAAAGTTCAGATCCACTTAAAGAATAGGCATCGTGAACTTGCACGGCACCCACCAAGATTCCATCCACACGCATCGGAAGTATCATTTTATTATGGGCAATGATCATGGGAGCGCTACCATTACGTCGAGCTGTTTCAAAAGCCATTGATTTGGTGGCTGCCGAATTGTACTCAATAGCCACTCCAAATTTTTTTGCAATTGTAAGACCCAGATTAGAAACCGTTCGATCAATAGTAACGTCCCTCATAAAGCGTCCTTTCAGCGTCGCCCCCATTAACTGGAGGGGCAACTAGTAGAAATAAGACGCCTAGGGGGAAGTTCCAGGTTAGTGAACTTACAAAATCTTATTTGAATATTTTGACGGTGTACCAAGATTTGGCAGTTCGGAAAAAAGTTCAACGTATAAACCGTGGGATGCCCTTCAAATCGTCCCGATTGATCCTTCGCCTAAGCTCACGAAACTTAAAGAAATTTCAAGAATAAATCAGGGCCAAAGAGACTCTTCAATCATTTCAAAAATTGGCATGTCATTGCAGTAGACGGCATGAAGGTTTTTAGATCCCCCATTGCCATTTTAGTTTTGATCTTAATGAGCATATCTCATTTGGCTTTTGGCTTTGATCGAGCCATGATTTTTTCAGGCAAAAATATCAATTCTGCCATTTTTTTAGGAATGTTTGATGCGGCCACTGATTCAGGATTACCACCAGATCTTGTTATTGGTGCTTGCGGTGGTTCTATCGGAGCAGCGCTCATCTGTGTTTCATCTGATCCTGTACGACGACTAGAAATTCTTAAGTCCCAAGACTATTACCAAAGACTCAGGCAAATAAGTTTTAGCGATATTTCTATTGGTGATTTTTATCGAGTCATGAAGCGCCAGCAAAGAGCTGCAGCTCAAAACACTTCAAACTCTGGCTCAAGATTAATATTAAAAGACTGGTTTGATTTTTCACTTGTGAAAGGTTTTAGTGCCTTTGACCATTTTCAAGCCTTTGATGTGCCCTTTAATTGTCAAAAGACAACGGTGATGATTTTGGCAAGCCATTACAGTGGACCCATTTATTCTTACGATTTAACTATTGATTCAAACAAGAAATTATTCCGGGAGACAGTTTTCACAGATTTTAAAACTGCAAATCAGATAGGTCAAAATGATTCTGATGTAGCAATGCGGTTCCCTAGTAGTCCCATCGAAAGGCAGATTTTATACTCATCTCATATTTCTATTTTGAATGCAGTTTTGTCGTCCTCGGCTGACCCTATCTATGTAGGTCCCGCCACTATTGGGGGTAAAACATATTTTACTGGAGCTATTGATATCGACCCGCTTCCTTTAGCTAAAGGGTTGGCGAAAGAAGTTTGGACATCTTACCCGTCACCATTTGAACCTCTATTTGAAGAAACACTTTTTAAAGCGGTTTTCGGATACGAAGTAAATGACTACCTGAAAATTATTTCAAATTCAGATGTCACTCGCTGGATAGATATTGCCAACGAAGAAATCCCTAATCTAGCTCCTTATGGTAGATTTAAAATTTTTGAATCTTTCAAAAACCTAGCACCCAGTAGATCGATTCAAATTGGTTCAAATGTTCCAACTGATCACTCAAAGTATGTTGATATTGTGGAGGCACAATATCGATTTGGGTACTCGCGTACACTTGAAGCCCTAAAAAGTACAAAAGGTTCTAAAGCTCATATTCGGAAGAAACTTTTTTAAGGAGTTTAACTATGTCTCGGTTCGCCCACACTCAAGTATTCAATAATCCAAAAATATTTGTATCTGGGTGGTATTGGACTTTTCCGTCCCATGAATTAAAGAAAAATAAAATTAAATCTTTGAATTTGATGGGAAGAGAAATTGTCATCTATCGTGGCGCTTCGGGCGATGTTTCCGCTCTCGATGCCTATTGTCCTCACATGGGAGCTCATTTTCAAGAGGGCAGAGTAGAAGAAAATTCTATACGTTGTGGATTTCATAATTGGAAATTTGGCTCCAGTGGTGCGTGCACAGAAATTCCATGCCAAAAATATAAGGATAGATGTGCGAATATTCCTCCTGTGACAACCCATCCAGTACAAGAAAAATATGGAATGATTTGGGTTCATGCCGGAGATCAAAATAAGGCAGCAACAGATCCCCTTCCCTATTTTGAAGATCTTGGCCCCGGTGCTGATTTAGAATTTCTAGTCGGTCGCCGCACTTTTCGTCAGTGTAGACCCGAAGTTGTCATGCTTAACGCCATTGACGCCCATCATTTTAATGCCGTCCATCCTGAAGCTAGCCTTTTGGCAGATGGTATGGAAATTACCGCTGAACCCCAAAACCAGAGAATGATTCGATTAAAAAATACGACGGGCCTTCCAAAAAACTGGATTGGCCGCATTCTTCAACCTTTATATAGAAACGGTGTTCTCAACTACAAAAACGAATATTGGTATGCATCGACGGGTGTTGTTTCTCTGGGACCAGATTTTTTACAGTTTCGATTGATTTTCCCCCATCGCCCCACACTCAATGGCGGCACAGAAGGACATATGATTTTTCTTACTCCTAAAAGAAGGGGAATTTTAGGAAAGATTTTGGCTCGTGGGATTTTGTGGCTAACTGATATTGTTGGCAGTTATTTTGAAAAGGGCGACAAGAATATTTTTGATTCCATAAAATTCGCCATGAGAGCTCCAGTAAAAGCAGACCATGCCATGATTGGATTTATTAAACATACAGAGGCTCAAGTTACCCAATCAATGCCCTGGGTGGAGAGGGACAATGAATTAAAAGGAGCCGAAGTTGTCGCCATTGAAGTTTTAGATGAAGAAAGGATAACCATATGAAAAAAAATATTCAAAAAGTACGTGCACGAGTCGTAAAAGCTAAAGAAATTGAATTAACCAAAAGACTACATATGTATTCTATACTTGAAAATTACTACCAAGATGTAAATTGGAGTGAATTTCAACATGATTTATCCGAAAAAACTCACGTCATATTACTTGAAAACCCAGAAACAGGAATTTGCGGCTTTTCGACAATCCTTTGCAAGGAGATTGTAGTCGACGGCAAAAGTGTTACTGCTGTTTTTAGCGGTGATACCATATTGGAAAAGCGTTTTTGGGGCAGCCCCGCCCTCGGGATTCAATTTTTAGTATACCTTTGGAGACTAAGATTGAGAAATCCCTTTAAGCCCGTCTATTGGTTGCTCATTTCTAAGGGCTATAAAACATACCTTCTCATGGCGAACAATTTTGCATGGTATTTCCCTCATATAAAAAGAGAAACTCCTGAATTTGAGAAAAATCTCATGTTGAAATTCTATTCTTCTAAGTTTGGAAAAAACTATGATCACCAAACAGGTATTATAAATTTTGGGTCTAAGGCAACAGCTAAACTCAAAAGTAACGTAGCCCCCATTTCAAAAGAACTTTCAGGCCAAGTTCCAAAGATTGGTTTTTTTGAGGCAAAAAATCCACATTGGCAAGAGGGTAACGAGTTAGCTTGTGTGGCAAGGATGACATTTTTAATGCCCGTCCAATATGTACTTAAAAAAATCTTTTCGAGAAATAAAAAGCTTAAATTAGGAACACAGCCCATTTATACCGATGAATCAAGAACAGGTCAGATACTAGCGGAGTCATCCAATGCGCGTTGAAAGCTCTATTCCCATCAGTTTTCCATTTGAGATTATATCCGCCAATGATCGTTCGGCTTTACAGCCCATCTTAAATCGTATGTTTAAGAATAGTTTGGCTTCTCCATTTGGTGGTACTCCCATTCTCGGCGATGAAGCAGGGTGGGGAACCGAATTCTTTGAACTCCATAAGTCCTCAATTTTTATGAACCTAACTGAATCTACTCAAAAGTCAGTTTTAAAAAGTTGCTCTGATGCAAATATAGAAGAGGCTATGTTTATTGAAGTTGCCGGAATGACGTTTTCTTCGAAGATGTCTCTTTTAGCACAAAATCTCAATGAACGTGAACTCTACTGTCGATTTGGCGCTGATGAGGCCCATCATTTTAGACAACTTCAAATGGTTTTGGGAGAATTAAATCTTAAGAAAGCCTATCAAAGTTCGTTTTTGAAATTTTTAGGAAATCTAATTCAAACTGAATCAAGAGTTCCGCTGATTCTACTAATTCAGGTTTTATTAGAGGGTTGGGGAATTCACTACTATTCCACGCTGAGTGAGAACACTTCTTATTCAGAGGTGAAGAAAATTTTTAATAGCATTGTTGCCGATGAAGCCAGCCATCATGGAAGTGGCATTATTCTTTTCAGAGAAGCCCTGACAAACCCCAACGAAGAAATAAGAATGGCTGAGGCAGTGGGGGAGCTTCTTTCAATGGTGCGGTTAGGCCCTGCAGGAATTTTAACACATCTTTATAAAGCCAATGGTGGGATGACTTTAAATGAGATTTCTCATTTTCTCGATGAAGTTAATTTTCAAGAAAAAATAAATAGAGATCTTGAAATATTAAAGCATCTTTTAACTAAGGCAAAAGCTATTAGAATCATTGAAAAACTTGAAAGGCAGGGTCTGTTTTCAATTCCCAGTGTGCGGGGTTGTGCTAGTTTGCTTTCTAATTTATTGGGAGTTTCTTAATGAATCTCTCCACTTGGATTCCTACAGTATTTAATAACTCCTCTGTACTGCCACTGGGGTGGTATTGGGCATTGCCGTCTAAGGATTTAAAGTGGGACGGCAAAGTTGAACTTAATATTTTTGGGGAAAAACTCCTCCTATACAGAGGGCATTCTAACCAAGTTTACTGTATTTCTGCTCATTGTCCCCACATGGGTGCCCATCTCAAAGAGGGCAAAATAGAAGGAGATTCAATTCGATGTGGCTTTCATGGTTGGAAATTTTCAGGTGATGGAATTTGTACAGGAATCCCTTGCGGGAAAAATAAACTAGATCCCAAACATATTCCAAAACGAAGTTCGTATCTGACAACTGAAAAATATGGAATGATTTGGATAAACTCTGATCCAGATGCAAAACTAGAAAATTCTCCTGTTCCATATTTTCCGGTATTTGAAAATACTGAAACAACTTCTGTGATGGATCAGATTGAGATTCGAGAGTGCCACCCTACTATAATATTGGGTGGCGGAGTTGACGAAGAACATTTTTTATTCGTCCATGGGAATACAACTAAACATTCAGGACCATTGAAGTTTGAGCACCAACAATTAACTCCTGAAGTTATTGAGTTTCAAAATTCGTTACCTATTTCTGGCAGAGGAATCAAAACTTCTCTCTTGCGCCGGCTCTACGGGGGAGTTCTTCGATACAAGGTAACGTACTGGCATGGGACTACGGCTTTTGCTGAGCTTGGGTTTTCGTGGTTTCCACTCTACAGCATCTTTGCTTACCGACCAACTAAAGAAGGAAAGACTGAGGGCCTCAATATCTATGTTACCCGAAAACGTTTTGGTCCATTGGGTTGGCTTATTTCAAAAGCGGCTATTTTTATGACACGATCGATTCTTCGTAAGGGTGGCGGTGAAGACCGAATTATTCAAAATTCTATCAAATTCAATCCCTCTCCCTACGCCTTTATGAATGGGCCTTTCTTTGAATTTGCAAAGTATGTAGATCGACAGGCGATTCGAAAATTTCATCCTATTGATTCAGTTGGAGAGTCTTTATGAGCTTGAAGGATTTTTGGTACATCGTTTGTGAAACCAAAGACCTTAAAGCCAATCAAGTCATGGGTATCGCTTTGCTTGATGATTGGATCGCTCTTTATCGCACCTCTGAAGGCAAAGCGACAGCCATCAAGGACCGTTGCCTTCACCGAAATGCTCGCTTATCAAAAGGACGTGTTATAAATGGAGAGCTTGTTTGCCCCTATCATGGTTGGAAGTACGGGGATCAGGGAAAACTATTAGGCGTTCCGAGTGAGGGGGCCCAACATACTCCGCGAGCTTCACTTTGTGTTCCCCATTTTGATGTTGTAGAAAATGAAGGTTATGTCTATGTTCGGCTCTCTGGAGAAAGAGTAGAGGAGAAACTTAATTCTCAACCGTTTTCAATTCCCTATTTCAGACAGCAAGGGTTTCAACATATTCGACTCAAACATATTTTTAATGCCGAAGTTCCCAATTGTGCAGAAAATTTTATTGATATCCCTCATACGACCTATGTGCATCCTGGTGTTTTTAGATATGAAAAACAACCCCAAAAGATAAAAGCAGAGGTGGAGCGTGAAAACGGTAATGTCCATATTCGATATCAAAATGAAACTTCAAATTTTGGTTGGTTTTCTAAATTCCTAAACCCTTCAAACAAAGAAATTTATCACGAAGATCATTATTACTTTCCTAATATCACCCATGTAGAATACCAATTTGGACACAGAATGAAGTTTAATATCACCTCGCAATCAATTCCTGTAGGGCCCTCAAAGACCGTTGTTTATACAGATCTCACCTTCGACTATGGAATTTGGAATTGGTTAGCTCGACCCTTTGTGTATTGGGCGGCAAAGAAAATAATTTCTCAAGATGTACAAATAATGGGAGAGCAAACTCAAGTTATTGAGAAGTACGGTGAACTGTTCAACAGCACTCGCTCAGATCTGCATCATATTTGGATTGAAAAGATCTACTCTGATCTACGACTGAATAAGGACCCACGGGTGGTAGGCAATCAAAAACAAAATATTGAGTTTTTCATATGATTTCATTGGATTTGCTACTTATTCTCGCTGTGTTTTGGATCATTGTGACATGGTCGTTGTTAAATAAAATCCGCCTCAGAAAAATGCTCTCTCGTGCGCGGGGTCTATGGGCCCTGGACCTGGCCGGCCTCATGATTCATGGCGCTGTGGTTCCTCTTTTTCAATCGCTCATTATATTTGGAGCCCTTAAATTAATTTGGCCCATCGGCGAAGGATTGCTAACTTTACCTCGTTGGATTTCATTTTTCGTTGCGTTTGTTGTAGTTGACTATGCCTACTATTGGAATCATCGACTATTACATCAGAAAAAACTCTGGCGCTTTCATGCTGTTCATCATTCAGGACAAGTGTTTGATGTTTTTACCACTAGCAGAAACAGTGCATTGACTACCTTTCTCATTTTGTATGTTTGGTTCAACGGGATAATGTTTTTTTTGTTGTCAAATCGAGAAGCCTATATTTGGGGAGTCGCTGTCAGCAATGCTTTGGATCTTTTGAGACATTCGGGCATCGCAAAATGGCCTCGTTTCGCCCCATTCACTTGGTTCATTTCTCCCCGGGACCACGCCTGGCATCATAGTGAGGACATGAGTGACGTGAACTTCGGAGGTAATCTTAATATTTGGGACAGGATTCACGGAACCTACCATGGATCAGAAAACCTACCCCATCAAATCGGAGCTCCTTTGGGTCAAAATCTGTGGAGTGCCTTTTGGCATGGGATTCCGTCAGGTGAAAATCAATGACGAATCGAAGTAGGGTGCTTTTATTTTTTCCTGCTTTTCACGGATTGAGTGCATTGATCTGTTTTATCATTGGATTAAATTTGATGAATCACTCTCATTTTTTTTCTGGTGCAGAGTGGTTTGGATTCAGTCTTTTTCTCTTATATCTGCTTCCTCCTTTTTTGTATCGTATACACAATTTTTTATTCCCCATTCGAATCGGGTTTGATCGAATAACTTCTCAAAAAGGACAAAAAAAATATAACGCATGGTGGGGTACTCATCAACTCCAAATTTTATTTATAGCCTTTCCTGCTTTGGAATCTGCGTTGCGAATCATACCGGGACTCTATAGTGCTTGGTTAAGACTCTGGGGTGCAGAAATAGGTCGAAGCGTATACTGGACACCGCGAGCTGAGATCATTGATCGGGGATTGGTAAAAATTGGTGACTACGTTTTATTTGGTCACGATGTAGCTCTTTGTTCACACGTGGTAACTCCAGGTCCCAATGGCCTACGAATTTATATTAGGGAAATAAAAATAGGAAACGAATGCCTCATCGGAGCTAAGAGTAAATTTGGACCAGGAGTACAAATTGCAAATGGCTTGAAAATTCCCTATTCCACCGAAGGTCGCATCAACCAAATATTTAGCAAAGAGGATTTTCAGGTAAAGGTCGGAACTCATGAATAGAGTGGTCGTGTCTGCAGCTCGAATATTAGCAAAGACCTTGACAAGAAAAAGTTATGTCGATTTTGTAAGGGCGCTTGAAACCCCAAGAAAAAATCAAATGTCTCTTTTAAGAGAAATTTTAAAAATGCAGGCTAAAACAGAATATGGTCAGGCTTTGGGGCTAACGGGTAACGAAAATGAAGCCGAATTCAGAGAAAAAGTGCCCATCAGTGATTTTGATTTAGGAAGTCTTTCGGGATGGATTGAAAAACAGAAACGATATCCAGATCAAGCTGTTTTATCTCCCGGTGGAATTGTGAATTTTGAGAAAACTTCTGGAAGTTCCGGACCCCATAAATTAATACCTTATAACAGAGCACTCCTTAATAGCTTTGATAAGTATTTTAGAATTTGGCTCTATGACATATTAACTCATGGTCCTAAGTTTGAATCCTTTCGTCTTTATATGAGTATTTCTCCAATTTTTCGAAGTGAAAGCGAAATAGCCCAAAATATTGGTTTAGAGGATGATTCCTATTATATTTCTTCGATGCTTCGACTTGTAATGAAATACTTCTTTGTCGTACCTACGAGTTTACAAAAAATTCAGAATCCAAGTATTTTCTTTGATTTACTCTGTGCCTATTTGGCTGCCGATGAAAAATTGGAAATTTTATCCCTATGGCATCCCAGTTTATTTTTATCCATTTGGGATCACTTAATACAGAGACGGCAATTTATTGCTGCCCTTCTTGATGGGAGTAAAAAAATCAGCGGATTTGACATCCCAAAAAATTTGAAAGCCGCTTCGCTTTTAAGTGAAAGAAAACTAATGACCCCGATGCAACTCTGGCCAAAGCTCAAGTTTATTTCGGCCTGGGACTGCTCGCACAGTCAGCAACCAGCTGCCAATGTTCAAAATATTTTCCCTCATGTGTATTTTCAAGGAAAAGGACTACTCGCCACTGAAGCGCCTATGACATTACCCTTGATCGACTGCGGAACACTTCCGTTTATCTCAGATGTTCTTTTTGAATTTATTGATGATTTTGGAAAATATTGTTGGATCGATGAAATTCAAGCCGGTTTCGAATATTCTCTCGTTTTGTCTCAAAAGGGTGGTCTTATTCGATATAAAATCGGTGATAGAATTAGAGTAGGTACTTCAAATGTTGGAAATACACCCAGCTTAGAATTCATAGGCAGAGAAAATGAAACCAGCGATTTGGTGGGAGAAAAGATAACAAGTTCGTTTTTAGAATCCTTTGACCGCGAATTTAGCAGGATTTCTCATGGCTCCTATTACACTTTTTTACCTGTGCTAAAAAAGGGACCCCGATATGTGTTACTCGTCGAAAAAGTATCAGATGATTCTGGACTTATTTTTTCAAAATGGTGGGAGGACAAACTTTGTCAAAACTATCACTATTCTTATGCCCGTAAGCTCAGTCAGTTAGATAAACTCGAAGTTGTTTCTGTTCCGCAGCTTCAAAAAAAACTACTAGATTTTTATTCGAAGAAAAAGTCAATGAAACTTGGTGACGTCAAGCTCAAGAGACTTTTTATCAACCCTCAAACAGCTGAAGAATTTTTAGTATTTTCAGATATTGCTGTTGGTCATTCTGATCCACTATTATTTGTGAGGAACATATGAAGTTTTGGATTCGGCAGGTAGAAAAACTCCGAGCTCAGGTTATTGATTTTTGGCCCATATTCATTGCGGCTCATCTGGATAAGCGAACTCAGAAAATGCATGTTTTTGGTACTTTTTTTATGTTTTGCAATTTAACTCTGTTCGGATTAACAGCAAGACCCTTGTTTCTTGTTTTGGCCCCTATGGGGTACATTCCTTCATGGCTTGGTCATTTATTGTTTGAAAAAAATATTCCTCCAACATTTAAAGCTAATCCCATAGTGCCGGGTCTCTGTGAGTTGAAAATGGTGGGCCTCATAATGGCGGGTGAATTGAGGGCAGAACTTGTAAGACTTTTTGGTCAAGCTGAACCATTTCCGGGAACTCCATTGATTAAACCGGTATATTTTGAACGAAGTTACCAAGAATTTTTGAGATTTAAAATTCGTGACGACATCCCAAGTCACCCGTTTGAAGAAGATTATTGGAAGATTTTTCTAATGAAACATCAAACAATTGGTTGTGTCAGTTTTCATGTCTTTGCCATGCTTTATTTATATGCTATTTTAGCAACGGTCGTATTTACGGGTCAATTTCATCTCCTAGCACTTATTCCGCTTACACAAATCATTGGTCTTATTTCTCATGGGATATTTGAACGAAATCATATTGATTTTGAAGATGCTATTTTTTCGCCAAGAGCATTTACTTGCCTTAATAGAATGTTATTTTTGTTTTTGACTGGACAGTATTTTGATGAAGTTAAAAAAACTGCACTGATTTTAGAGCAAGCTCATGAGTAAAAGGAATTTTTTTATCAGCTTTATTATTTTGTCAAATCTTTCCTTTCCTGTTTTAGCGCTAGAGGTTGATAGTTTCACTGGGCGTTTCAATCAAATGGCCGCTCTCCAAGATTCAGCTCAGATTCTAAATCTGTTCACTAATAAACAAATGCAAAAGGCTATGGAAAAAGCAAATCTCCAAGGCCATTGCTCTGTCCGGGCACTCTACTTAGAATTATGGAATAACCTGGCGCACCACCCGATCGGTGTTGTAGAACATTTTGCTGAAAAGAGCCCCAACGTATCTCACTATCTTGTCGAATCTAAAAAAAGCGTTTATGCTGGCGCCCCTACTTTTTTAAATGAACGGCGACTTCCTCAAATTGCTGACATGTTTATTTTGACCGGTTGGTTCGGTCCTGTAATTAAACTTGAGGGTCAACTTATTGGCACTGATAAGCTGGGTCATTTTTTTAGTGAAGGTTGGGGCTACTTCCTAAAAGGTAATCTGAGAGACGCACTTTTATATGGAGTCCAAGACGAGTTCGGAATGGATGGAGCCATAGGTTCAGGTGTCTTTTCGTATGCAGACCTATCTACTAATTATGATGGACTAAGATTTTGGCGTCAGATCTTGGATGGACATAATCCTTATTTTATTTGCGAAAATTCAAAGTTTCTCCAAGTTCGAAATTTTGATTGGTTAAACTATGTTTCCGCTTCTTGGGATGAAGGTATTAATTGCTCAACTTTTTCGAATTTAAGTATGAACAATTCGGTTAAAGGTCGCGTAGAGAAACTTGGGCTGAGTTGTCCAGTGGCTCCTAAAGCATGTGGAGAAATCGTAGATGATCCATGCGCTGTATTTTATGTTAATCCAGGTTGTTATAAAGTCGCGGGGGTCAATGTTGCAGCTAAAGCTTTGGCATGTTTTGAGAAATTTAAGACTGAGAATTGGAATACACCGGCTGAAAATGGTTTGACTAAGTTTGACCTTAGAAAAATTGATGGGGATAGAATTTTAGGTGTTTTAGGGCTTCCCTTTCATTTTCTGTTAGCTCACTGAATGGAAAATCTTTATAAGATTCAAAATCTAAAGCATGAATATAAATGGAATCGTCAGTCTGTGCCCATACTTCGAGATTTGAGTTTTGATCTCGAACGAGGTTGTTTTTCTTGTTTTGTAGGTCCTAGCGGCACGGGTAAAACCACACTTTTAAATATCTTGGGGCTGATTGAGAATCCCTTGAACGGAAATCTTATTTTTTGCGGTGACGACTTGGCAAAGGCTTCTGAAAAAGTAAGAGAGAAAATTCGTTTGCATAAGATTGGATTTGTATTTCAGTCTTTTTATCTTATTCCTACGCTCACCGTATTTGAAAACACCTCCTACTTTTTGCCTCAATTAGGGCACTCGAGAGAGAAATCACGCAAGTGGGCGTTGGATGTTTTAGCGTTATTGGGTCTTGAAAATCATATTGATAAACGACCCGGAGAGCTCTCGGGGGGAGAAAGGCAGCGAGTGGCCATAGCCCGCGCCATTGCAAAAAAACCTACGGTGGTCCTAGCCGATGAACCAACAGCCAACTTAGACTCAGAAACAGCGACCAGGATTATCAAGGCGTTTAAAGAACTTCAATGTGCAGAAGGTACCAGTTTTATTTTTTCTACTCACGATCCCCAATTAGTAGAATTCGCCCGAACGGTTTTTAATATGAAAGATGGTTTGATTCAATCGCGAGTTGACCAATGACATCTATTTTACGGATCGCATGGAAAAACCTTTTTCGAAATAGACGTCGAACATTGGCGAATTTGACGACTATAGCTTTGGGGGCGTCGGCACTTCTTATTTATCAGGCCTTCAATGGGGGAATCCTTCATGAATATCGTGAAAACACGATTCATGGTTACTATGGCCATGGGCAAATTTTCCGTGAAGGGTATTACAGTCAAGTTCTTGAAAAACCTTGGAAGCGATGGATTGAAAATCCAGCAGAGGTTGAAGCTAAACTTAGTAAGATTCCCGAAATTAAGGGGATCTTTCCCCGTATTACCGTGTACGCTTTTTTAGCAAAGGGCGAAAAAAATCTTGGCGGTAAAGGGGAGGGAATTGTCGCAGATCGAGAAAACAATTTTTTTAATCAGATAAACATTGAAGAGGGTCATGATATACAGAATGAAAAAGAAATTATTTTAGGCAAAGGACTTGCTAACTCCTTGAATGTTAAACCAGGGGATACAGTTACGGTTTTGACACAAACTGTCCATGGACAATTAAATGGGGCAGAACTTCAAGTGGCTGGCATTTTTCATATGGGTAAAAAGGTCATAGATGACACTTTTTTTAGAATTCCTTTAAAAGTGGCTCAAGAACTTTTAGACGTTAAAAGTGTTGAACTGATTTCAATTGGAATTGAAGATAACACCGATTGGAGTGTGGTAGAAAAAAAGATCAGAAATATGGATCCTCAATTAGATCCCATTTCTTTTCAAACACTCGACAAGATCTATTATCAAAACACTTTAGATTTTTTAGAAGTCCAGTTTGCTTTTATTCGTTTAGTAATACTTATTGTTGTAGGGTTAGGAATATTTAACTCAATATCCATGTCTCTATTTGAAAGAGCAGGTGAAGTTGGGGCGCTGAGAGCCAATGGCGAGTCTCGAAAGAGACTTTTGGCAATTCTTGTTTCTGAATCAATGCTCCTTGGTCTGGCGGGCGGTATCTTAGGAATAATATTAGCAGTAGGTTTGGATAAATCAGCTCTTTCTAAGGGAATAGTAATGCCCCCGGGCCCAGGAGTTACGAAGCCATTTTTAGTTCATCTTTATTTTGAGCCGTTTAATTTTATTAGTGCTGTGATATTGCCTATGTTAGCGGCCGTGGTTGCAGGCCTATGGCCAATTCAAAAACTGCTTGGAAGATCCATCGCAAGTCTTTTGAGAGCTAATTAAAATAGAGGCGCTGTTAGACTTTTTTTAGAATGTAATGCTATTTACTTTAGAAGTTTTCTCTTATCTAGACCGTACTTCTCAACTTTCATGATAAGTCCGGCGCGAGAGATGCCCAGTTCTTTTGCAAGCTTAGATTTGTTCCAGCCCGTTCGGCGCAGGCCCTCACGAATCATTTCACGTTCCAGCTCTTCAAGAGCATCTTTAAGTTTGCCGTGAACCCGAGCGCCTTGGATTTTGTTTTTCTCCCCGAAATCCAAAAGCCGAGGAGAGAGCATATCAGCAGTGAGCTTTTGTTCTTCACCCGCCAAAACGACAAGTCGCTCGATTTCGTTTTGAAGTTCTCGGATATTACCAGGCCACGGGAAGTCGTATAGTTTTTCTAATGCTCTTTTTGTCATAATTTTCTTTTTCTGATTTTTTTCTTGAGCACAGTGGTCTAAGAAATATTCGACCAATAGAGGAATATCTTCTTTTCTCTCGCGAAGTGGTGGAACACGAAGATTAATAACATTGATTCTATAGTATAAATCTTCTCTGAACTGTCCTTTTTCAACCATAGATTTGAGATCCCGATTGGTTGCAGCCAATATTCTCACATCAACTCTGCGGGTTTCAGTGGCACCCACAGGAATGAACGTTCCTTCTTGAATGACTCTTAAAAGTTTTACCTGCATGCTTGGTGACGTATCACCAATCTCATCTAAGAAAAAAGTACCCTTATCAGCAATTTCAAATAACCCTTTTTTGTCTTTGATTGCGCCGGTGAAAGAACCTTTCACATGGCCAAAGAGCTCAGAATCTAAGAGATTTTCGTTAAATGCCGAGCAGTTTTGACTCACAAACGTTTTGTCTTTGCGGGGAGAATTATAATGAATAGCTTTCGCTATGAGTTCCTTACCCGTCCCGTTTTCCCCTTGAATGAGAACTGTGCTCTCACTGTTTTTAATTTTGTCCAAAAGAGCATAAATATCTTGCATCGGTTTACTTTTACCGATCATGTTGTCATATTTGTATCTTATACCTAGTTCTTTATTGAGTTCATTGATACGCGTTTCACGGCTGGTGATTTCGGTATGAAGCGTAACGACCTCTTGACCTACGAGATCAACTAATTCTGTAAAATGACTGGCATCTTCTGCCTTAAGTGGATGAATTTGGGTGGCAGCTTGTTCAATCTCAGAACTGTGTACACCAAAGGCCCCAAGGCGATCTTTCATATTGTTTATTTTATCAGCTGATACAGCATCCATAAAAAAGCCAAGGGCCACGACAGATCCCATGAACTCTCCATCAAGAACTATAGGAAAGAGAGCCGCATCATAACCAGCTTGGGGCCATTGTTTAATTAGAAATTTTCCTTTTTGATCAGAAACGCGGAACTCTTCGATTGAAGTTCTTACGAACTCTGAAAGGTCTTCGCAGCCTTTGTCTTTATTTAAAATGACTCTTACGGCTGGATTTTTAAAAGTATGCTTTTCGCGATTGAAACCGCGAATTTTTCCTCGATCGTCAGTGAAAATCGTTTCAATATTCCACCACTGATTAATAATCGATTTGAGTTTTTGGATGACGTGAATATGCTCAAACTCATCCCAATTAATCATAGAATCGGCTCCTTTATGGTAACTAAAACGACAGTTTGCGCTGCCCTATATGAACTTTATCGTCAAAAGAACAAACAAGTTGAAGGGGTGCTGTCAGAAAAATGAGCATGATTTGTCGCATCAAGATGCTTAAAACACTGTGAATAAAATGAAATTCCGTTGATCTGAAAAAAAAATAGTCACCAAACTCGACTAGACTGTAAACATATTGGTGAGCCAACTTCGTAACCGCTCAGGTTGTGAGAATTAATTCACATATCTTTAAGAAACTGACCTGTGTGGCTAGTTTCAACAAGAGATAAGGATTCAGGTGTGCCCGCAGCGACGATTTCTCCACCTTTGTCCCCGCCTTCTGGACCAAGGTCAATGACGTAATCGGCCTGTCGAATCACTTCCAAATTATGTTCGATCACAATGGCACTTCCGCCATTATCAATGAGGCGATTAATAACATTAAGGAGCATTTCTACTTCTCGAAAGTGAAGACCTGTAGTCGGTTCGTCTAAAATATAAAGGGTCTGTCTTTGGTTTGAACTCTGAAACTCTTTGGCAATCTTTAGTCTTTGGGATTCGCCACCACTAAGCGTGTTAGCCGATTGACCGAGCCTTAAATATTCAAGACCGACCTCCCGTAATACACTTAAAGGGCGTCGAATATTTGGGTAATTTACGAAAAAACTCATGGCTTCTAAAACGGTCAGATTTAGGATGTCGTCAATATTTTTTCCGCTATAACGAACGTCGAGAACAGACTTCTTAAATCTTTTGCCGTCACAGGCATCGCATTTAAGTGCAACGGCCTCCATAAAGACCATGTCGATTATTTCTTGGCCTTCCCCTCTGCAGACGGGGCATCGCCCTCCGTCCACATTAAAACTAAAATGACCGGGAGTAAAACCATGGGATCGCGCGTCTGGCGTGGCGGCCATAATGGCTCGAATATCATCATAGACCTTTAAATAAGTGACAGGATTGCTTCGACTGCTTTTACCAATTGGTTTTTGATCTATGAGCATGACGTTTCTAATAAATTCTTCGCCTTTAATTTTTTTAAACGGCGCCGCTCGTTCGTATTCAATTTTAAGGGCTCTAGCCAAGGCGGGGTACAAAGTATCGACAATAAGAGTTGATTTTCCACTGCCACTTACTCCAGTGACACAGACCAGTCGATTCAGTGGAAAAGTCACATCAATATTTTTTAAGTTATTTCCCTCACATCCCAAAAGTTCAATCTTATATTTGAAGTTCTCAATGGCCATGGGTCGACGATTGATAGGAGGTACCCACTGCCTGGTTGGTTTTAAGTAAGCGGCCGTCACCGAATCGTTGCTGTTCATAAAACTTTCAGTATCGCCGTTAAAAAGAATATCACCGCCTAAATGGCCAGACCCAGGGCCCATTTCTAATACATGGCTGCTATGTTGAATGACGTCGCGGTCATGTTCTACGACGACCAAAGTATTTCCCAAGCCGCGAAGTTTTTTTAATAACTTGATAAGTCGCAAATTATCTCTTGGATGCAAGCCGACGGTGGGTTCATCAAGTACGTAGAGAGTTTGAGAAAGACCCATCCCAAGTTGATTGGCAAGATGAATGCGTTGGTATTCGCCTCCGGAGAGAGTTTTCGTGAGCCGATCAAGAGTTAAATATTCAACCCCGACATCAATTAAAAACGAAACCCGGGATGAGACCTGTTCGAACACTTCGTTGGCGATAGCCATTTGTTGCGGAGAAAGCTCAACATTTTTTAAAAAATCAAACAACTCAGTCAAGGTCATCTTTGATAAGTCGGTAATATTTTTTTCTTCAATCAAAACGCGATGAGCTTCAGGGCGAAGGCGCGAACCATTACAACTCCCGCAAAGAAAGGGGCTCTTGAATCGGGCTAAAAAAATACGCACGTGCATCTTGTATTTTTTTTCTTCGAGGCGCTCGAAGTACCCCAAAACACCAGGATAGCCTTTGGAGCCTTCCCAAATCATTTTTCTTTGGCTTGCGGGTAAATCTTCCCAAGGTTTATCCATGTCAACTTTTTGCTTTCGAGCAAACTCCACAAGTTTTCTTTGGGCACCGCGACTGCTTGGCATTGAGAACGGCTCTACACAAAATTGGGCAAGACTTGCTTCGGGATTTGGAATCACTTTTCCTTCGTCAACTTGTAATATATTTCCAAACCCATTGCAGGTGGGACAAGCCCCATAGGGACTATTATAACTAAAAAGTCGAGAATTGATGGGAGGCAATGAATAATTACAGTCGGAGCAACTATTTTCTTCGGTTAACCTAGCAGACTTTCCTTCTACAGTTCGCACAAAAGCATGGCCACCGCCTAGTCCATGATTAAACTTCAAGCTCATGGAATAAGTTTGCGACAAAGAATCCACCAATCGGCTTCGAGATTCTTCGTTTACAACAATACGATCAATGACGACGTAAAAATCTCCTGTTGGAATTTTTGTTTTTGTATCAAGATCTATGATCTCATCACTTTTATCCTTAAGAATTCTTAGGAAGCCTTCCTTCAAAATGAGATTGAGCAGTTTTGCCCCAGTCACTACGCGAGTTTTTTCGTACACCGGAAACAAAACAAAAAGTCTTGCGCCGGCAAGGGTAGTTTGAATGCGCGAAGCCCCATCGGTAACGTTATCCCGGCGGATCACACCATGGCCATTTGGACAAAATGGCGTACCCACTTTCTCGTAAAGAAGTCTGAGGTAGTCTAAAATTTCAGTTGTTGTTCCCACCGTAGAGCGAGAATTCTTAATATGATTTTTTTGTTCAATAGCAATGGCTGGTGGGATATTTTGAACAAATTCCACATCGGGCTTAGGAGCTTTATTGAGGAACTGTCTCGCGTAGGTCGAAAGGCTTTCGATATACCGCCGTTGACCTTCGGCGTATAAAGTTTCAAAGGCTAAAGATGATTTACCAGAACCTGAGGGGCCGCAAATAACTGTGAATGAACCAAGAGGAATTCTAACGTTGATGTTTTTTAAGTTATTTTGCTTCGCCCCTTGAAGGACGATTTCTTTCAATTGGACATATCCTCTTTAAAAAAATTCTTCTCTTCTGACGTGGAAGTCTGACTTGCCGATTCAGTGGGCTCAGTCCCCTCTTTAAACGCTTCACGAACTACCTTTTTTGATTGTGATGAAGCGAGTTTCCCCGTTTCAGCATCCATGTTGACAAAAACTATACCCGGGGGCACTGCAAAATCACTTGCTGGTGTATCTTCTACGGCCACATTCATATAGTCAACCCAAACGGGGAGGGCTGCCGCATTGCCCGTTTCGAATTTTCCAAGTGGTTTTTCGTCATCAAATCCTGTCCAAACTCCAGTGGCGATTTTTGGAGTAAAACCTACAAACCACGCATCGAAATAACCATTAGTAGTCCCAGTTTTACCGCCGGTGGGTCTTCCAAGTGCCTTTGCCCTCCAACCAGTCCCTTCATTGACCACTCCTTTTAAAAGACCAGTAATAAGATAGGCAGTTTGGGGAGAAATAAGCTGATCTTTATCGGGGAAATTAAAAACTTTGGCCATATCAAAAGGCGTTTTTGCGTCGGCAGGCGCGGTTGATGCCTCTGGAGTCGGATCCTTAGTTGTTTGCTTTTCTGTGGGTTTCTCTTCTAAATTCGCTTCGGTTTTATTTTCAGCCAGATTTTCAAACTCCGAATCTAAAGTTGCTAATTCCTTTTTAAATTTTTCATCTAGTAAAATATTTTCGGCCAAAATTTCTTTGCCGGTAGCATCGGTTACTTTCTTAATAAGGAGAGGGTGAATTCTTTTTCCGCCCCGGGGATAAACTGAAAAGGCCTTAAGCATTTCATATAATGTGATACTGCTTGAACCCAACGCCATGGTGTAGTCAAGATTTAGAGGGCTAAAAACACCCAGACGCCTAGCGTATTTGGCCACCCAATCTAAATTAATTTTTTCTAAAATTTTAACAGTGGGAATATTAAGAGACTTAATTATAGCATTTCTAAATAAGACATCCCCGGTAAATTTATTTTCAAAATTCCCGGGCTTCCATTTCTTAGTTTCCTGACCTTCCCCTTCTTCGTAGACAATAGGAGCGTCAAGAATAACTGAGGCGGGAGTAAAACCTTTATCGAGCGCTGCGGCATAGATTATGGCTTTGAACGCTGATCCTGTTTGGCGCGCCGCTTGAAGAGCTCTATTGTATTCTGATTTTTCAAAATCGGCCCCCCCAACCATGGCCAAAACCTCTGAGGTTTCAAGATCAAAACTGAGGAGGGCTGATTGAACCACCGGCTCTTGCTCAAGGCCCAATAGTAAATACTCTTCAAAATCGGGGAGATCATCGGGCTTAATTATGGGTTTTTTCTTCTTTTGAATTTTTGGTTTAATAAGTGCATCTATTCTTTTCGAAGCAAACTTGTCTCCTTTGATTTTAATCTCGATAACATCGCCGGCCTTCAATACTGCCGCCGGATCTTTGACCACATCTTCGGTGAAATGTTTTATGACGTCGGGTTTTCTAGCCCAACTCATTTCTTCGATATCTATGAGGCCTTGAGACTCTCCGAACCTCACGGTGACCAAACCCCATTTGCTATCAACCCTTGTTACAACACCCGTGGTGACTTGACCCAGTGAAACATAAGTTGGGCGATTGCTGCCCCCCGGTTTATGAGTGAGGTCTAAAGGTGGTTTTGGAGGCTCTTTTCCATCAGCATTGACGATGCGATAAGGGAAACTTTTAAGAATAAGTTCGTCTCGCTGTTTAACTAAGTACTGAGCGATCTCTTGAGGTGTAGCGAGATTTTTTTGGACGCCCCGGTAACCTTGGCGCTTGTCCAGTTCTCGCAAATTTTTTGCAATGGCTTCTTGGGCGGCTAGCTGTTTTTTAAGATCCATTCCGGTGTATATTTTTATTCCTTCATTGAGAACTTTTTCTTCACCTAGCTCAGCTACGAGGAATTGCCTTACAGTTTCTTTATAAAATGGTGCCAGGTCTTCAAACTCTTCTTTAAAATAAACTTTGATGGGTTCGGCTAGTGCGGTCTTGGCTTCTTCGGGATTAATGTATTTTTCTTCCACCATTCTATTTAATACGTAATTTTGTCTTTCTTTAGCTCGGGCTGGATTCAAAACGGGAGAGTATTTGCCCGGAGCTTGTGGCAAACCAGCAAGCATGGCACATTCCGCAAGCGTTAAATCAGCAACGTGTTTTCGAAAATAATTTTGTGAGGCTGCCTCAACGCCGTAGGCACCATGGCCTAAATAAATCTGATTTAAATAGAGATAAATGATGTCTTCTTTTTTTAAGTTTTTCTCCATTCGAAATGCAAGGAGAGCTTCTTTAATCTTTCGGCTGAGCTTTTTTTCTGGCGTGAGCATCAACGATTTGGCTACCTGTTGAGTGATGGTGCTGCCCCCTTGAACACTATGGCCCGCTTTAATATTGGCAAATGTAGCCCGCAAAATAGCGAAAAAATTGATTCCGCCATGTTCAAAAAACTTGCTGTCTTCAGCCGAGACAAAGGCTTCTATCAATTTTTTAGGCATTTCCTTATAGGGAATAACCGTTCTCTGTTCCCTAAAAAACTCTCCGACTTTTTGATTATCACGAGAATAGATTTCGCTAGCGACTAGAGGTTTGTAATCTTCAAGAGTGATGATTCTGGGTAGGTTGGCGCTAATGATAAAATACGAAAAAACCAAACCCAAGACGCCAACAAAACAAGCAATAATGATACCGGCAATGATTCGTTTAGCTTTCATGAATCAACAATAATAACAGTGGGGTAGGTGGCGAGCAAGTTAATAGGAAGCTTGGATGCTGCGTATCATTATGGTTCTCTGGGTAAATTACCGAGTGAATATCTGAGTAGACCGCTGAGTAGATCTTCGATTGTCCCTGACGCCTATCGAGACTGGGTTTTCTTGCTTACTGGCGGAGTCGATGGAATTTCTACTACTTCACCCGGCAAAGTAACAGTAGAGGTTGGACGGCTTTGAGCATTGTCGCTTGTCTTGCCGTCATCAGACGTCTGCGTTGCCGAACTACTAGGTTTGCTTGGCCCACCCGGGCAATTTGCATCTAAATATTTTTTCATGGTTCCACTGGCATCGGCATTTTTTAAAGTTTCCAGCGCATCTTTAACGTTATCTTTCATATTGCTGGTTATTTCTGTATCGGGAATTATTTTAGGATTTGAATTGGCTAACTTTTTTAAGTCTGCATCGGCTGTTGAATATTCTTGAGTGTCATTGAGCTGGTCTTTTTGTGAAAGTTGTAATTCGGCATTTAACCTTTGTGAGTCTTGAACGGCTCTTTGTTCGTTTTGAGCTAATTGTTGAGTCAAAGTAATTAACTTAGCTTGATCCGATGCAATTCCTACCTGAATTTCGTTGAGTAGACTTTTTAGTTTGGCGTTGGTCGTATTAGTTTCTTGATCAATTTCTGCCAAAATTTGGTTGTACTTGTTGATAGATATTTTTACCTGTTCATTTAATTCCCGATCCTTTATTGCTTGGGCTTGGGCAATTTGCATTTGTGCATCTTTCATGTCTTTGCCGTTAAGACAAGCTTGGTAAATTTTTGTTGCTACTTGGGTTGTTGATCGGGGATTTGTCATTTGCGATACACTTCCCAACGCATTGGTCCCTTCAACGGTTGCCTTATTTATTAAGTCTTGTCGGCCTAGCGCGTATTTTTTGGCTTCTTGCCAGCATTTCATATCATTTTCTTGCCTTGCCTTGGTGATCTCGGCCACCACACCCAATACATTTGAACCTTTTAGCTTGTTGATGATGGCGTTTTGTTCATCTAATTGACCTCGAAGTTTAATAATTTTATCGTTTAAATCAGATTTTCCCCCTGCCACTGAATCGAGCCTTTTGTTTTGAAGTCTTTGAAGTTCAGTTTGCAAATCAGTGATTTGCTGTTTCATCGCGCTTTGTTCTTTCATCGAATTATTAGCTAAATCACTCATATCTTTTTTGACCCGACTTACGGCTTCATCAGATTCTTTCTTTTTAGATCGAGCATCGTCTCTTTGTGTCTTTAAACTATTGGCCCGAGTGACTGATTGAAATCGACCACAAAAGGCTGAGATGTCATCGTCTTCAGTTTCTTCCGTACTGAACGCGCAATTTTGAAGTTCTTTTTGGCATTTACCTAAATCTTCAATGCCGAATAAATGTTTGCAGGAATTTATGGCGGCACTATTGTTCTTATTATATTGATCCCAATTGTCTCTGCATTGCTCAGCTTCAGTTGAGTGTTGGGGACCTATCGAAACTTTTTTATCTTCATCTTTCTTGGCAGCATTATCTTTTGTAACGTGACCGTTGGAGTAGAACCCTTTTTGATCGTCATCTTTTGCATAAGAAATTTCAGACTTCGTAAAAACCATGGCTACGATTGCCGCCGTCACGAAAACTGATTTCATAAGAACTCCTGCCAGAAAAATGCCCTTAACGACCTCCCTAAATTTCAATATTTAGGCCCCGGTGCATATTCTCTAAATCGGTGCATTTACTTAATAAATTAAGAATTTTGAAATAATATTTTGGTGACGATTTAGGCAAGTGCCCAATTACTGAGCAAAATTCCCTATTTTTCCTACTTTTTACCGCCGACGTCGCCTGAAGCGACGCATCATAAAAAGGGCAAAAAACAGGTCCACCATCAATGGCCGCGTTCATGTGAATTCTAAACCCCGACTATAATAGGTCGGGACTTATATAACGGCTTTAGGCTTCTCGGCGAACCGAGCATGCTCACCACCGCCAGTGACAAGCCCTTAATTTGAGCTCGTAGGGTTTAGAATTTCTTAGAAACCTCGCACCCGACAGAGGACCTCCATTGATATTACTTTGCTCCTTAGATAGGGTCAACAGACGACGCTTCTTCAGTGGAGATTAAATGGCGATAAAAAAAATATTTTTCAAAAAATATTTGGCTTTGTTTTTGCTTCTAGCGGCGGTTTTGGCACTTGGTCCAGCTTGTACAAAAAAGAAAATAGATGGAGATCTTCATTTGGTCATGTGGGAGAATCCAAAAAGTTTTGACCCCGCCGTTTCAAGTGATGCCTATGCCGCCGAAGCTATCGGCAATATTTATGAAACGCTTCTTCAGTATCATTATCTTAAACGGCCCTATGAACTCACAACACTTCTTGCTAAAGAAATGCCAAAATATTCTACGGACGGGCTTACGGTTACGATTCCCATAAAATCTAAAATATTTTTTCAAAACGATTCTTGTTTTAAAGAAAGCAAAGGGCGAGAACTCATTGCTGACGATTTTATTTATAGTTTTAAACGATTGGCGGACCCGAAGATTCTGTCAGAAGGTTGGTGGGTCTTCGACGGTAAAATCAAAGGTCTTAATGAGTGGCGAGAAGAAGCAGCTAAAAATGGTCGTGCGGATTACTCCAAGTCAATTGAAGGATTTCAGTCTCCTGATCCCTACACTCTCGTCATCAAATTAAAAAAAAGGTATCCGCAGCTCAACTATATTTTGGCCATGGCCTTTACGGTTCCCATCCCCCACGAGGCTGTTGACAAATATGGTGCTGAATTTAGTAATCACCCTGTGGGTACTGGCCCCTACGTCTTAAAAGAATACACAAGAGGTTCACGAATTGTTTTTGAGCGAAATCCCAGTTTTCATGGTGAGAATTTTCCCGCCCGCGTTACTCGAGCACCGAACTTTGAATGCGAACCAAACAAAATGACTGCGGAATGCGGCGTTAAAGACGCCGATTATTCAGATCTTGATTACGGTAAACCCATGCCTTTTACCGATCGGGTCGTGGTCCATATTTCTCTTGAACGCCAACCCGCATGGTTAGATTTTTTGCGTGGTAATTTGGATTGGGATGTTATTCCTAAAGATAGTTTTTCAAGCACTTTAAATTCTGATCATAAATTAAAACCCGAATTTGCAGATAAAGGAATGATATTAACTCCCGACGACTCAACGACAGAATGGTTTTTGGGTTATAATATGGAAGATCCCGTTGTCGGTGGAAAAAGCAAATTTCTCAGGCAAGCCATGGGTCTTGCCTATAATTCAAATAAAGAAATTGAGTTATTTACTTTTGGTCTTTCAAGACCCGCCAATCAAATTTTGCCACCAAGTATTAACGGGCATCTCACAGGAATTCCACCTCGAGAAACCAATATCGAAAAGGCGAAAGCCCTCTTGGTTAAGGCGGGGTATCCTGAAGGCAAAGGCCTACCCAAACTTTTTTTTGATGTAGAGGGCTCGTCGCAAGAAAGACAAAGAGGGGAATTTTTTAAAAGTCAAATGGCTCAAATTGGTATCAACGTAGAAGTAAGGCCCAACACCAGACCCGAGCTCTTCGAGAAAAAAAGAAAAGCTAAACTTCAAATTCATATGGATGGTTGGATCGCCGACTATCCCGACGCTGAAAACTTCATGCAGTTATTGTATGGCCCCAATCGGCCCCCTGGCTCCAATAACCAGTCGTTTAATAATGCCGAGTTCAATCAATTGTATGAAAAAATGGCGGGCACGTCACCGGGTCCGAAGCGCGAAAAAACGATACGTCGTATGACTGAGATTTTTTTAGATGAGTCCCCTTGGACGCCCAATTGGATTGCTGTGCTTTATCATATGCATCAGGGTTGGATGAAAAACTATATTTACTCTGATTTTTCATACTGTAATTACAAATACTACCGTGTGGATTTAGAAAAAAAGAAAGAGCTCCTTTCTAAATTTTAGCATGATGAATGCAATTCTCCGGCGATTTTATCAGGTCCTTGGGTAGTTCCACTATTGTATACTTATTAGACAGCTGCTTTGAGCCTCAACATCAGTCACAAATATAAACGCCAAGAGGCAGGCACGAGGATTGCTCTAAATATATTTGGGATAGATAGGCGGTGAAAATGAAAACATTAATAACTGTGTCCGTTATCGCATTAGGATTGTTTACTCGCCCTGTTATAGCAGATGAGATCACTATGGAAGGGGATAGCGAATATGCCAAGTCCATTGCAGCCTCTGAAAACCGCGCCGTAAATAGCGAAAATGTAGAATTCTCAGCGTCTGAAAATGAGGCCCTTGATAATGTGACCACTAGAGAGATCACTGATCAAGATAAGGCTAAAATCGCTGCCACCAGTAATATACCTGCTCCTAGCGAGACCCTGTACGATGGCAGCCATCGTAAATACCAATCAAAATTTAGAATAAAAAAAGACATTAAGAAGCACACCACGCGGTTTGCTAAAAATCAAAAACCCATCAAATCGAAATACATGGCTCATTGGCCAAAGACCAAGTACGCTCTTCATAAGCCAGTAAAAAGACACACAGCCATTCGATTGGCTCATAAGGAACGAAAGAGCAAACTTCTTGGTAGTCAAATCTGTTCTGCAGATTAAGTCCAAAGTAAGTCTCCAAAAGTTTTCTAAAGCTCTTCAATGAAGGGTCCGATAAAATCTCAGCAAAGGACACTCCATGGGCAAAAGCGGCAAGGCCATATTCATTTTGACTTTTATATTGGGCCTGACGTCATGTTCTCCCTCCCAAGAACAGGTAGATAAGGCTGTCGTTGCCGAAATGGCCAGGCGAGACGACGAAAAAGCCCGCATGTTTAAGTATATCGACGAATACGTCGCCACTAAAAACCAAGGCTTAAGACAGCCCCCCCAGCAACCCCAGGCCAACAATGCTCCGTCAATTGACGAAAGTCTAAAGAACCCCAAGAAAATAGAAATTGGAATGAGCCCCGTAAGAGGCTACAGAAATGCCAAAGTTACCATTGTAGAATTTAGTGATTTTCAATGCCCTTTTTGTTCCCAAGTTGTGCCGACTTTAAATTCATTGCTCAAAAAATATGATGGTAAAATCAAAATCGTATATAAAAATCAACCCCTTCCATTTCATAGCTATGCCAAAGGTGCTGCCCAGGCAGCCCTTGCGGCTCAAAAGCAGGGTAAATTTTGGGAAATGCATGATCTTCTTTTTTCAAACCAGGATAAACTAGATCGAGAAAGTATTACCGGATTCGCTAAGAAGTTGGGCTTAAATGAATCAAAATTTAAACAAGATTTGGATGATCCCGCAAACATTAAAAGAATCGAAGAAGAGGCTTCGTGGGCCCAGGCTAATGGCCTTGGTGGTACACCGTCCTTTTTGATAAACGGCGTTACTCTGGTTGGTGCCCAGCGAGAAGAAAAATTTAGTGACGTCATAGATCGCGCACTCAAAATAACTAATTAATTCCTTCTAAACTGCAAATCGTGATATAAATTCTCATGGTCGATTTGGTCGCAGAACTAAAGAAGAACCCCTTTATCTTGGCTCCAATGGCGGGAATCACGGACAGTCCTTTTCGCTCTTTTATGCGCGAAATGGGCTGTGGAGTTCTCATCACAGAATTGGTTTCTGCCTACGGAATCGAATACCGAAGTGCACGCACTCTTGAGCTTATGAAGTTCACCGAACCTCAAAGGCCATTGGGTGTTCAAATATTTGGCGAAGATGGGGAGATTCTAGCAAAAGCCGCTGCTTTCGTTGAATCCATGGGTGCAGATTTTGTCGATATAAATTTAGGTTGCCCTGTCCCTAAAGTTGTGAAAAAGGGGGCTGGATCTGCACTCTTGAAGGAGCCTTTGGTATTACAAAAAATACTTACTCAAGTTAAATCAGCAATAAAAATTCCACTAACAATTAAAATAAGAACAGGTTGGGATGAGAAAACCATAAACGCTTCAGAGATAGTGAGAGCGGCATACAACTCCGGTGTTACTTGGGTGGCCATTCATGGCAGAACTCGAGCCCAAGGTTATTCGGGCCTTGCAGACTGGGATTTAGTCAAAAAAGTAAAAGAGACATCCCCTCTTCCCATCATTGGTAATGGCGATCTGGTTACTGCAGAAAAAGCTGTGAAACGGCTTCAGGAGACGGGTTGTGACGGAGTCATGATTGGTAGAGGTTGTTTGAAAAACCCATGGATTTTTCAACAGTGTAAGGAGCTATGGAGCCAACAATCCACTGGCCAGGTAGAAAAAAACTTTTGTCAGTCATTGGGACGCCTTAAGGAGTTGGTCGACGAGCGCAAAGATGATCGCTATTCTCTATTGCAGATGAAAAAATTTGTGGCATGGTTTTCATCGGGCTATCCTAATAGCCAAACATTTCGAAAATCTCTTTTTCAAGCACAGACGGCAAGTGAAATTTTAGGTGGAGCCCAAAATTACTTTAACCAGTTTGATATTTCTCATCAGTTAGACACAAGCCATGAAGCTTTTTTGATGGGTGGCCACGGATAGTTTAAATTTAACGGTAAAAGAAGAGATACCCGGTTAAAAACAAGACGGGCATTAAGAAAACCGTACTCCAGAGCATATAAGTGAAAAACGAAGGCATAGATAATTTTTCATCTTCTGCAACGGCCTTGACGAGTAAATTGGGCGCATTACCAATATAAGTGTAGGCCCCGAAAAATACAGAACCACAACTGATTGCCATGAGCAGCGACTCTGAGATATTTCGAGCTGCATCCAAGGGTAAGGTAAACACATCGTTTCCTAATCCCGTTGCCATGGCAAAAAAAGCAGCATAAGTCGGTGCATTGTCGAGTAATCCAGAGATAATTCCTGAAAACCAATAGAAGTCCCAAGGTGTCGAGATATGCAGATGAGCGGCATTTGTTTCTAAATATTTTACTGCCGGGATCATTGTTGCAAAGATTCCCGCAAAAATAACGGCTACTTCTTTGAAAGGCTCCCAAGAAAAATTATTTGCAGTACTTACGATTTTTGGTGTCAGGGCATGGCTTCCGTAGATCACTCCAATGAGAATAAAAACTCGGCATGCCACTCTCCATAAAGGGTAATCAGCAGGAATAAAAATGGGCAAGATAAGTCCCGCGACGACGACGGGAATAAGGGCGAAGTTCCATCGACCGGCAATTCTAAAGGGTTCTTTCAATTCAGAAGTCATTGGGCCTCTGAAATCAGGGTCGTTGAGATAAAAATAAGAATCTATAGCCGCAAAAATTCCCAAGAGTGAAGTAACGGCGAAAAACCAAATAGGAAAGAGTTTCAATGTCCACCAAAAGGGTATTCCCATGAGGTAACCCATGAGCAAGGGAGGGTCCCCCAGTGGTGTGAGAAGGCCCGATACGTTGGATATAATAAAAATAAAAAAGACGACAACGTGAACTTCGTGCTTTCGACCTCGATTGCTTCGAAGTAGAGGGCGAATGAGCAGCATGCTTGTACCCAAAGTTCCAATAATATTCGCGAGCACGGCACCAAATCCTAAATAGAAAAGATTGGACGCAGGATTTGCCTTAGGGGTGCCATGAACATGCAATCCTCCACCAATTGCATAAAGTGCTCCTAACAGGCAAATAAAGCTTACATAGTCGACGAAACCTCGAGCAATCCAGTGGTAGTCAACAGCCGCAGTTAATGCTAAGACTGGTACAGACAAGAAGCCCAAAAGAAGTCCTCTTTTTTCTTTCCAAAAAGTAGGTACGAGGGGCGGTAGAATGGCTACCGATAAGACGACAATTACGAATGGGACCATGGACCAAAGTGGTAATTTCATAACTAAGAAAGTTTAACTATGACGCGAAGAAGTTGCAATTTCTTGTGTCGACAAATACTCTTGAGGCTCAAGTGAAAGAACAAAAAATTAGGAATATCGCGATCATTGCCCACGTTGACCATGGTAAGACCACTCTAGTTGATGGGCTTCTACGTCAAAGCGGAACTTTTAGGTCCAATGAAATTGTTGCCGAGCGCGTTATGGATTCTATGGATTTAGAACGTGAGCGTGGAATCACTATTATGGCCAAAAATACTTCTATCAACTACGGTGGCTACAAAATCAATATTGTAGACACGCCTGGTCACGCCGATTTTGGCGGTGAAGTTGAAAGAACTCTAAAAATGGTCGATGGTGCCATGCTTCTTGTCGATGCCTCTGAAGGGCCCCTTCCTCAGACTAGATTTGTTTTGAAAAAAGCATTGGAAGAAGGTTTAAAAATCATCGTCGTCATAAATAAAATAGACCGGCAAGATGCTCGAATAGACGAGGTCGTCAACGAGGTTTTTGATCTCTTCATAGATTTGGATGCGGCCGATTGGCAGGTTGATTTTCCGATTATTTATTCTGTGGCAAGAGAAGGATGGGCCGTTCCAGACTTGAACCGGCGCGATAATAAAGACAAGAGCCTAGAGCCACTATTCAAAACAATTCTTGATGTGATTCCGGCACCAAAAGGACAACCAGATAACCCCCTTCAAATCTTAATCACTAATATTGGATACAATAATTTTGTAGGGCGTTTGGCCATCGGCCGAGTACGAGAAGGCACTATAAAAGTTGGCGATACCATCGGCGTATGTAAAGCCGACCGAGTGAATAAAATAAGAGTGGTTGCCCTTTTTACTTACGAGGGCCTAAAACAAGTCGAGGCTCAAAAAGTTGAAGCCGGTGATATTTGCATTGTAGCGGGCGAACAAAATATTGAAATTGGTGATACTCTTTCTGATGCTGAAAATCCCAAACCCCTACCTCGTGTCGTTGTTGAAGAGCCTACAGTAAGCATGATGTTCTCTGTAAACAATGGTCCTTTCGCGGGTAAAGAAGGCTCCCAGGTCACAAGCCGAAAAATCTTAGAAAGACTTGAAAAAGAACTTCTTTATAATGTGTCTTTGCGGATGGAACGGACCAATGCGACGGATTCCTTCAAAGTCTATGGTCGTGGCGAATTGCAGCTGGCTATACTTATTGAGCAAATGCGCCGTGAAGGTTTTGAGCTTTTGGTCAGTAAACCAAGGGTCATCATAAAAGAAATAAAAGGCGAGAAATGTGAACCCATGGAGCATGTGGTTTTTGATATCCCAGATCCATTCGTTGGTATTGTTTCAGAAAAAATGGGTCTGCGAAAAGGCGTCATGACCAATATGAATAATAAGGGTTCGGGTCGGGTAAGACTTGAATTCACCGTTCCTTCTCGGGGACTCATCGGATTTCGAAGTGAATTTCTAACGGACACAAAAGGCACGGGCTTACTCAATACGATTTTTGCCGGGTATGAACCTTGGAAGGGTGACATTTCAGGGCGAATGAATGGAGCCCTGGTGGCAGACCGCTTGGGTGCGTCTGTCGCCTACGGAATTTTTCATCTAGAACCACGGGGACGAATGTTTATTGGTGCCGGAATCAATTGCTACGAAGGAATGGTTATTGGTGAACATGCAAAAGATAATGACCTTATCGTAAATGTAAGTCGTGAAAAAAAATTAACCAATATGCGAGCTTCAGGTACCGACGACGCCGTAAAATTAACTCCGCCCATTGCAATGACGTTAGAACGAGCTATGGAATGGATTGAAGATGATGAGCTCATTGAAGTCACACCAGTCAATATTCGACTTCGCAAACGACTTTTGAATCCCAATGATCGAAAACGCTCTGAGAAAGAGAGTTAGACGTAGTGGCCGAAATCGTTGCCGATGGTAAGAATCTTGTCAAAAAATATGGTGAAAAAACCGTTGTCGATGGGATTCAATTTCAAATAAAAAAAGGGGAATGTTTTGGATTTTTAGGCCCCAATGGCGCCGGTAAAACTTCCACAATGAAAATGATGTATTGCCTGTCACCCGTCTCAAGTGGTGAGTTACATATTTTAGGTTTAGATGTAACTAAACATGGCCGCGAAATTAGAAAGAGAATTGGCGTTGTGCCTCAAGAAGATGGTTTAGACACAGATTTTACAGTGCTTGAGAATCTTCTCGTTTACGCCACCTATCATAATTTACCCAAAGACGTTGCTCAAAAGCGAGCTCGCGAGTTACTTCGTTTTATGCGAATTGATGAAAAATCTCAATCCCCAGTGGACCAACTCTCAGGCGGTATGAAAAGACGTTTGGCTATAGCTCGAGGAATGGTCAACGCGCCAGAGATGATGTTTCTTGATGAACCTACAACA
>JAHFAE010000074.1 GCA_023250675.1 Oligoflexia bacterium
ACCCATTTAGAAAAGAAGGCTAATTATTTAGGCGCGTGTCTCTATAAATTACTGAATCAATAAACACATGATGCCACGAATGCTTGATACATGATGCCTTTATGCCTTGAAAGCAAATCATTTTGAACTAGGACTCGGCATTTAAGACACGGGTACTGGTACCAACCACTCCTATGTCATTCCCATCAAATTCATTTTTGGCGGCGGCGGCCGCGGGACCTTTCAGGAGGTCCTGGCCAGCCGCCCAACAAACCTTATTGGTGGGATTTGTGGATGTCCGAGGGTTTTCGATTGATTAGTGTTTTTTGAATTTAAAAATAATTTTCATTTTCTAAAATATATTTCTTGACCTAATTCAAAATGAAAATTGGTCAAACGACTTTGTGCCCGTAGATTTTGCCTTTTAATGATCCTAATGCTTGATGTGAAGCTTTATTCTTAACTTTTTGATTTTCAGAAGCTTTTTATTTTTTCGTCCAATCATTGACCATTACATGCCCGAAATGCTCTCGTAAAAAGTGATGTTATACTTGGCCCTATCTTCTAAAAAAAGAGTATAATTAATGGACAAAAGTAACAAGGATCTCTCTACAAACTATCCCCTTCATAACAAAGCTCTTGAATTGGCAAAAGACTTTAAACGTATAGAAATTGAACTCGTTGGAATTATTCAAAAGATTGATGCTTTTAAAATTTATCGCAAACTTGGCTTTGCAAGCCTCTACGAGTATGTGAATCAAGGTCTTGGGTTATCTGAATCTGTAAGTTACTCTCTTATTAATGTTTCAAGAAAATCCATGGCGGTACCAGAACTTAAATCTGCTATTCAGCAAGGTAGTTTGAGTATTTCTCAAGCCAAACGCATTACATCGGTTATCACAAGTGTTAACGCGTCGGCCCTTATTGCAAAAGCCAAAGTCATGACGCAAAAAGAAATTGAAAAAGAAGTTGCCCGAATCAATCCTAAGGCAGCGGTACCAGAGAGGGCTCGTTATATTAGCGAGACCAGAGTTGAACTTCGACTTTCATTAAAAGAGGATATTATGAAAAACCTCAGACGCATTCAAGATCTGGAGTGTCAACGAACCAAAACGACTTGTGATTTAGAAAAGACTCTGGAAGTTATCATCGACGACTACATTCAAAAGCATGACCCTGTTAAGAAAAGTGAAAAGATCTTACATAAACTATCCTTAAGGACAGTAAATTCAAATGCCAATGAAAATCGGCAAATACAAATTCGAAACACCGAAATCGTTGAGAATTCCTCTAAAATTAATAATATACACGAAGCCTCCCATCCCAAAACAAATCAGAGAGTTGCAATTTCATCAGAAATTAAGCATCAAGTGAATCAAAGAGACCAGGGTCAATGCTGCTATACAAATTCTCAAGGGGCAAGATGCTTAAATAGACGTTGGCTAGACGTTCATCATCGCAAACCCATTTCAAAAGGCGGTGACAATTCGTTAGAAAATCTCATTACTCTTTGTAAGGTACATCACCGATTACAACATGAATTTGCACCAGAATCAGTCTCCGGATAGTCCTTAAGATTGTTGGCTTCAATGGCGCCAGCGAGTTATATTGCTGAGATTGACCTGACAGAGGTTCTGAACTCCCACACAATAGTCCAGTCATGCCTAAAGGTGTTAATTCCGATAATGAAGTGTGGACAAATACCTTGTTTCATTGGCCTTCTTGTTACTTTTTTTGGAGACCGGTTGGCTCCTTCAAGATCTTAAAGTCATCGACCTTCCGTCTGCGTTAGGTCTTGATTCTTCTGTTGCTCACCAAGGTCAATCCCTCGGTATGGTCAAACAAACAAAACACAAAGTGCGAACGCGACCCAATTCAAGTTTGGTTTGGGAAGAAACTTTAAACACACAAAATCTCTACGCCTACGATTCTGTTTTAACTCTAGATGAATCTTCTGCGGATTTAAGTCTTCGCGGTGATAGTCTGATTACATTAAACGAAAATACATTGGTGACAATTGAGCCCACAGACAATGCCGACGAAAAAAAACCCATCCGCATACGATTTAAACAAGGAACTCTCAGAGCAAATTTTTCAAGAGAACCTCAAAGCATTCAATCAGGAGAATGGGTCGTCGAAGCAACTGCGAATACAAAGTTTACCTTGAGATCCCGGGGTCCCGATCAGTTTGAACTTGAAACCTCTGAGGGCCAAACCCGTCTTATAAACGAGAAAAATCCTAGCGAATCTAAAGATCTGAAAGCAGGGCAATCGGTGGTCATGGCCAATACCCAAATTTCAGATGTGCATGAAATTCTAATAATTAATTGGGTTGCACCCGCAGATGGTCTTCGCATCTACACCCATGAATCTAAAGCACCAGTTTCATTTTCATGGGAAGGAGACGTAACAGATCTTGTCATCTATGAACACGAATCTCTCAAGCCAAAGAAAATTCAACCTCAACACAAAAACCAAGAGACTCTTGAATTGCCGTTGGGAAACTATGTGAGTCGCCTTGAAAATCACGAATCTTTGACTTTCTCTAGAAGTATAAGCATTTGGCCTGCGCCCAGGATCTACCTCGTTTCTCCCTTGGATCGTCTAACAATAAGAAAAGGGGCAAACATAGATTTTATTTGGTCTAATCAAAGAGAAGTCAGTCACTACATTTGGCAAGTAGCCTCTGACAAGGAGTTTAATAATATAATCAAGTCTGGAAGTTCCGCTGTTAATTCAACCTCCACCTCTGATTTGCCCGAGGGCCACTATTTTTGGCGGGTCAAAGGCGAAGACGAACAAGGATTTGCGATACCCGAGATGTACTTGAGCACATTTAATATAATGGTTTCTCCTCTTGAGGCCCCGAAACTCAAATCTCCCGTGGTGACTCCCGATTCAGATTCTGATCTCGATGATCAGGGGAGTTTAGGAAATACATTTAAAATATTGCTGGACTGGCTTATTCCAAATGCCATGGCTCAAGATTTGCCCAAACATTACTCAGCCCTATTTGAATGGGAAGAAGTTTCAGGCGCAGATTCATATCTCATTGAAATAAGTCAAAGGCCCGATTTTCGCCAAATTGCTGTGAGTAAGAGTACAAAGAAGGCAAAATTTAGATGGCGGGATTTTAAATTATCTAAATATTACTGGCGAGTAGCCGCACTAGCCAAAGGTACAACTGGTTTATTTAGTGATGTAGCGGCTGTTGACTTAACTTCGATTCCCGTTGGCGCAATTACTCCCAGTGGGATCGTTGAAGCGAAGAAACCTGCAACTGATGTATCGGCCATTTACCAACCAAAGCTAAAAATTGTCGACAATCAATACTCAAAAGCGGTAGCAGTAAAAACTGATCCAATTTCTACAACTACTACGCAAATTTCTGGCGATCAAAGTTCAAAGGGCATGGCAGTCAGGCCCAACATAGCTCCCACCCTTGAACCGAAAGTTTCTGACGAATCAAATTTAAAAGTGTTGACCGCCAAAGCTGCCCCAATTCCTAACCCTACACCAATATCTTCTGACGATCTGAGTTCCAAAACTCTAACAGCTAGACAGCCGACCCCGAGTCCAACCCCAACTCAAACCCAACTCAGCGGCAGTTCACCGACACCAGAAGTTTCTCTAGTTGCGACCAATCGAGGACCGGTCCCAGTTCCTATCCCCACCCCTACCCCGCCCATTGACCCGAGCCTCTTAAAAATCGTGCCGAAAGAATGGAGCGGTGGATTTCAATTTGGAGGTCGCTATGATTTGAAAAAATTTAAAGGCTCCGATTTCACGGCAACAGAAAACGGATTTGATTTACCTCATTTGCGCGCCAATCTTAATTTCTTAACCACCCCGACTGGGTGGTGGCACCTTGAAGGTGAATATCAAAAATTAAACTTAAAAGTAAAAGATCCCCTTGCATTACCATTTCAAGAGTCTTTTACAAAGTACGGCTTTAGAACAACGATCATCAGAGAAAATCCCATACAAGATGAGAAAAGCTGGGGTTTTTCTATTAACAATCAAAATTTAATTTACAAAAGAAATACTCTTGAAAGCCTAGCCGCGAAGCAAGGCTGGATGGCCGGCCCCCTATGGGATTGGAGTCACACCACCCCATTCGCCGAACAAGGATTTCAAGTTGGAGTTTATCTCGGTGAGGCTCAAATGATTGAAGGCAAAGTAAACCGATCTTGGATTTTTGATGAACTAATATTTAATCCCATTATTACAGTCGAAGGTAAAATAGGATTAGGATTTTCTAACGACCAAACCTTTTGGTACGAAGGCTCTGGATTCTTGCTCTTTGGTGTGCGCTGGTAAAAAACCAAATAAAAAAGAAAATCGAAATGAGAAACAGGAATTCGCCGGTGCTTCCAATGTATCCGCAAGCCGGAGAAAATAAAAAGTCTGTTTGCTTGGCCCCCTCAAAATTTGCCGTAATGGAGGTTATAGTCAAAGGTATGGATGGAGGATAGCTCTGACCCCCGGGGACAGTGTAGGTAAATTGGATTCGATATTTGAAATATCTTTTTCCCTGTAACAAAGAGAAATTAGAAGACGAAACAAACCCCGTTGTATCGTTTACGAAGCTGTCATTGCTTCCGGCAACGAGCAAAGTGATTGAGCTTGCGCCTGTTACATTTGATGAAACGACAAATGATGTGTAACTTGGACTTGTGTTTCCCGTGTCGTAGGGCAAAGTGTCTACAGAAGCCGCCGCGACAGAGTAATGAACTTCGCCCGCATCGGCCGCATTAAGATTGTTGGGATTGGGACTTCCAGTACCATCGAGAGGTTGCCCAAACCACATTCGACCTTCGCCGCCGTCTCCACCTGTTCTTCCACCACCACCGCCGCCTCCGGCTCCGAGGGTAGAATCCATTGTTCCATTGTCGGTATAGCTGGTGGCTGATTGAATCCAAATTGTGCCGCCGCCCCCGCCACCACCTCCACCACCATTGAGACCAAGTGTCCCTCCACCTGTTCCACCTTTAGCTAAAATTGATCCTTCATTAAAGAACGCTCCCACACTGCTGATACGAATAACTCCACCGCCCGCTCCGCCACCCGCACCTCGACTTGTTGTTCCACCTGATCCGTACCCTCCACCGCCACCACCGGCACCTCCGCCTGGCCCATTGGATGTGTCGAACATCAAAATATGATAATCATTATTTGAAGTTCCAGCAGATCCCACGTTGCCACCACCATCAGTAGCAGAAGTCGTGTCGTTAAAAGCACCACCACCACCGCCTCCAGTTCCTAACGCCGCAGCGGTTCCACCCAAACCAACTTGCCCAACAACGCCACCATTTGATCCGTCACCACCGGCTGTGGCGCTGGTGCCAAGAACTCCACCTTTGCCACCGCTCCCACCACCACAATGGCCAGTACCACCATTTGCAATTGCCGGCGATGTGGCTGCAGATTCACTGTCTTCACCATTGCAATTGATTGATCCAGAATTTGTGAATGATCCCTGAACTTTAATCCAAAGTGGGTACGGCCCCTTGCCCCGAATGGTCCAACCGCTGGCAAGATTAAAAGAAATTAATTTGAGATTGCGATGCACTGACGTGTCGATCGTAATGACTTGCCCCGGAGTCACACCTCCTTCGCTGAATTTCGAGTAAGTGCTTTGATCAAAAACTCCGTCGGAGCCATCGCCCACATCCATACTGGCATCGGCTGTATCGGTGGCGTCAGAGATATAATCTTGAACTACAAGAGGGTGCAATGCACCTTGAGCTAAATTCCAAACGGCACCATTACTTGAAGCGTCTTTATGAGTAGTTGTAGAAAAATCTTCCACAACTTGACCGGCACTTGCCCCAAGTGAAAATATTAACATAGATATAAATGACAAATAGTTCATATCTTACGGTGCAACACTTTTTTGTCTTATTTCATCAATGAGTTGATGGGCCTCGATATGGTAAGCCTCAATCTTAATAACGGTTTTTAAAATATCTTTTGCACTTTTTATATCGCCGCTTAAAAAAAGCGCATCAGCCAAATGGTAAAGAACATCGGCGTTATCAGGAAAAACCAGGCTTGCGTCTTTACAGAGTTTAATCGCCTTTTCAAACCATTTAACCTTTTTATAAGACTTAGCTAAGCTCAAAATTAGATTAACGTTCATCTGCTGAATATCATATTCTAGAGGGGGCAGGTCAACAACGCCAATAACTTTGCCGGCTTCTGTCTGTCTTTGATTTTTTATCCTGACCTTTCCGTAATCCTTAGAATCTTCATTATCACTTTCAGTTTCGTTTTCAGATTTGTTTTCATTTAAGAGGGCGTCAATTTTTTCCTTTAAAATATGGGCCCGAAAAGGCTTGACCACGTACGCATCCACGTGGGACTTGGCTGCCCTAGATATTTTCATGCGCTCATGGGAGCTTTGAGAACTTACCATGAGAAATTTCATACTGGCTTGTGCTGGATTCATTCGAATGGACCGTAAAAGAGTGAGCCCATCGACTTTCGGCATCTCCCAATCACTGATGACAATATCAATTTGGACTTTTGAAGTTTGAAGAATCTTAATAGCAGCTTTGCCATCTTTGGCCTGCAAGACTTGGCTATAGCCAAAGCTATTCAGATATTGAACAAGAATATCTCTCACCATGCCATCGTCGTCGACAACAAGAAATACAGGATCTTTCATTACCCTTGATCCTCTTTCGAAGTCGGGATCGAAATGATAAACTCAGCACCACCTTTAAGATGATTTTGGGCAATGAGCTTTCCTCCGTGCGAAATCTCGATTATTTCTTTACAGATTGCGAGTCCCAAACCTGTGCCTTTATCTCCTTTGGTTGTAAAAAATGGACTAAAAATGAAATCAAGATTCTCTGGGGGAATACCCTTTCCCGAGTCTCGAACTCGGAGTTCAAAATTCTTATTCACTACTTTACCGGCAAACTCGATTTGACCTTTGTCATCCATAGCGTGCAAAGCATTGATAGTTAAATTCATAAAGACTTGAACCAATGAACTTTTATTTGCAAAAACCAGAGACGGCTCACTGATACTCTTGATAATTTTTATTTGCCTTCTCCTAAGTTCATGTTCCATCAGAGAGAGCGTTTCATCCAAAGGTTCTATAATTGGAAAAGTAGAAAAATTCTGACTGGACTCTGTTGGCTTTGCCAAACTCTTAAATCGATCTAAGACTTTACTTGCGTGTTCAGTGGCTATTAAAATGGTCTCTAGGGCTTTTTTCATTTCTACTTGTGTGCCATCTTTAGAGAGATCTGCTCTTCCCATTATTTGAAGTAAAATATTACCGAATTCATGGCCCACATTTCTTGCAACGGCTGCTACCATCAGCATTTTTTCGTTCTCGCTTAAATGACGTTTAAGTTCTTCTAAATACGATCGTAGCATTTCTTCTTTTTTTCTTAGATTCCACATAGAGACCATGCTCCGGGCTTTTTGCCTGATCTCGCCCTGAGTAAATGGTTTGTTGAGATAATCCCAACGGTCTTGAAAGTTTTCTCCAAAGATTTGATTTATAGAGTCGACATGGCGGTCTTGATAGGCTGTGACAAGCACTGCATACATATGGGGATCGGTCTCGTGTATTTTCTTTACGGTTTCGATTCCATCGATCCCGTCTCCAAGAAGCACGTCAAAAAATCCCATGGCAAAAGGCCTGCCCTCTTTATTGGCCTTTTTAACTTGGGCCAGGGCTTCTTCTCCACTGGGCACCATGGTGAGCTCAAATAAATCATTTAATATGGGGGTGGTCGCCAAATTCATTGGTGGGGCATTCTTAGAACGACTGCTCTTAATAGAAGTCACATTTGTTTTTGGATTTAGAATATCCTTGTAAGCATCAAGAATGCCCATTTCGTCATCGACAATTAGAATTCTATGGCTCTCCACCAGCTGAGCTATTTTTGTCGCAGCGGGTTGTTCAACGACTGCAGAAGCGGTGTTTTTCACGCGGCTACGCCTGCCTTCTCATCTAGATCCAACGGAAGTTCAATTCTAAATCGTGTCTCTTTTTGGGCCTCACTTTTTACCAAGAAAAGATCGCCGTTAAAAGCTCGAACAAATCGTCGACTAATGCTTAAGCCAAGACCTGTGCCCAGATCCGGCGATTTAGTTGTAAATTGATTTTCAAAAAGTTTAGTTTGATTTTCTTGAGAAATTCCAATACCGTTATCTACAATATCGATGCAGAGTTTTTTCTCTTCATTAAAAGATTCTATGCGCACAAATCCATGCCCCTTTTCTAAACCAGCTTCTAAAACAGCGTGAAGTGAATTTCTGAGTAGGTTTGTTAATACTTGGATCAGCTCGTCACGATCCACTTTGATCTCGTCGATTTTGGCATTATAGTTCTCGAAAGTTTGAATTCTATTTTTTGCAAATAAATCGGCCACAATATTTAAAGCGTCGTGAAGTATAGGATTGCCTTTCAATTTTGTCCGCCGTACGGACGAAATTGTGCTTAAGGAGCGCATCTGATTTAAAATTTTTTCGATTCGGCGGGCCTGTTGAAGTAAAAATTGGGTATCGTTTGTCAAAAGATTCATATCTTTATCCCAGTGGCCAAAGATTTCTGTGATATTTCCAACATCTTCTTGAAGAAGAGAAATCTTGGCGTCCACATTTGACGGTTTTTTGAGATTATTGAGAAACCCATCCACTCCATTTTTTTCTAGGTCCCCACGCCAGGCGCCTACAATTTCTCCGAGGACGTTTTTATGAGAAAGTATCTCTTCGCTGAGGCGACTTTGAACTCTTTGAATTCGTGCCATAAGACTTGTGAGGGGATTTAGAACCTCGTGAGCCGTACGGCCCGCAATTTCACCTACACTTGCCAAACGGGTGGTTCGCAAAAGTGCTTCTTGAGCCTCTTTTACTGCCCTATTTTGTTCTTCTAATTTTTTAGTTCTGTCTATAACTTTAAGTTCAAGATCTCGATTTGTCTCTCTGAGCTCAGCCCTTGATGACTTGAGATCAAGTGTCATTTTATTAAATGATTTTGAGAGCACTTCGATTTCGTCGTGAGTTTTAAATTTGAGTTCGGTGTCCATATTGCCTTGGGCAACACGCTCCATTGCCCACATAAGACGATGGATGGGTCGCGTGAGAGATCTTGAAAAAAACACCGTGGCAATGAAAGTTAAAGTGAGAATGATCATGGCAAAAAGGGCAGATCTCACGATAAGACTTTGTACCGCTACAAAGGCCTTTCGGCTTGCAACTTGAGAAACAACTCCAAGCCCCCCAAATTTGATTTTGGAATATGCTCCCATCTGGGCGCCCGCTTGATCTTCAAATTGCATGACGCCATTATTGAATGTGCCTTTTTTGAGTTCAGCCACAATGGGTGAGTCAGAAAAGTCAGGGCTCTTTATCATGATCTCGGGTTTGGGGTGAATAAGAACGTGACCATCGGCCCCCACGATAAATGCTTGGGACATGTTTGAGGACTTTAGATTTTTCAAAAAAAGATCTGCTTTAAGGTACCCGACGACGACTAAGATTTTTTCTGGAACACCTTTGGCACCTTCTCTGATGACTGAGATTCCCATGCCTATAAGTGCCGGGCCTTTTTCGATAGTTGCATTCCAAACGGCATTTGCACTCGCCTTAATGGTATCGTAGGGAACGGGTTTTTGTTTGAGAAGCACCTCAGAAAAAAATTTCTCGTCTATCCCATAGAGCTTGGCAAAGTGTTCATCACCAATTTGAGCTACTCGGTTCATGGCACCTGATGAGGTTTGTTCGTGGAGTTCTAGTTTTACCAATAAGGGATCATCAGTGATCACATCGCGAAAAGCTGATAGGGACGACGAATTGGAATTTTGATTGCCGGCAAAGAGAAGGGCGTAGAGTCTGAGTTTATCGTTTGCTCCCCGAAGGGCTGTCTCAACTTCGGTGCTGATCGTTTTTACAACGCTATTGTTTAGCTCAAAAACAAGTTCGGTCTTATCTTGCCTAAAAATTTTCGTGGCTAACAAGAGGTAGAGCAAGATCGCCACGGCCAAAATGGCCGTCACAACCGTCAAGATCTTGTATCTAATAGAATAACGTGGCCGAGTCACACTCTCCTCCACCTGACTTTTCGGCTTTAAATTCGCAAATTGGTAGGTTAAAATAGTCCAGTATTTACTGGGGTTTAGATATGAATGAAGGCCATAAAAACGTTTGCTGAACTTGACCCATTTAGAATAGAAGACGAATTCTTTGACTGTTGATGTATAATCTTAGGTATATACGGCCCTTTGGCCAGGTGGAACCATGAGTGAACTAGACGTTTCGTTAGAATTTACGCCCAACCCAAACACACTAAAATATGTGGTCAATCAACCTCTATTGGAGAAGGGTGCGGCCAACTATACATCTCTGGAGTCTGCTTCAAATTCACCGTTAGCCCAGAAGTTATTGAGCGTTGAAGGCATTGTGGGTGTCATGATCGGCCGCAACTTTATTACTGTCTCAAAGAATGATGCGGGCGATTGGGAAAAAATTTATCAAACAGGTCTTCAAACAATCACTAATCATTTAAAAGACGGTTTGAAAGTTGTAGAAGGTGAAATTTCAGGCTCCACGGACAAGCATGAAAGTGCTACTGGCGAAATTGAAACTAAGATCAAAAAAATACTTGATGATGAAATCAGACCGGCCGTGGCAATGGATGGCGGCGATATTACTTTTGATAAATATCAAGACGGTGTCGTTTATCTTTTCTTGCAGGGGTCCTGCTCGGGTTGCCCCAGTTCCACCATGACTTTAAAGATGGGTATTGAGACTCGCCTCAAAGAAGCCATACCTGAAATCAAAGAAGTCGTTGCTATTTAATTAGATTTTGATTTCATTAAGTTAAGGGCCGAGCCGGCTTTGAACCATTGAATTTGCTCTGAATTAAATGAGTGCATGAGCTTGAAACTTTCAAGTTTGCCGTCTGCATGCTTAACACTCATTTCAAGCTCTTTGCCAGGTGCCATTTGAGTTAATCCTTTAATTGAAACATAATCACCATAACCAATTTTTTCGTAATCAGAAGGATTAACAAATGTAAGTGCCAAAACTCCCTGCTTTTTTAAATTAGTCTCATGAATTCGGGCAAAACTTTTAACGACGATGGCGGCTGCACTCAAAAATCGAGGCGACATGGCGGCGTGTTCGCGACTGCTTCCCTCTCCGTAATTATCATCGCCGATCACAACCCAACGGAGACCTTCGGCTTTATAGTGACGAGCAACCTTTGGAATAGAGATTCCTTTTTCTTTGGTCAGGTAGTCGTTTGTCTTTCCGATCTCACCAGAAAATGCATTGGTAGCGCCTATAAACATGTTGTCACTAATATTATTGAGATGCCCTCGAAACTTCAACCATGGGCCGGCTGCAGAAATATGATCGGTGGTGCATTTGCCTTTGGCTTTGAGTAAAACGGGTAAGTCTGAAAAGTCTTTACCATCCCAGGGTTTGAATGGCTCAAGAAGCTGCAGTCTATCACTTGAAGGATTTACCTTTACGTTAACTTTTGATGGGTCTTTTGATGGAGCAATATAACCCAGATCACCCGTAGCGTACCCATTTGCTGGTAACTCAGGCCCTTCGGGGGGAGAAAACCTAACTCTTTTTCCATTTCTCTCTAATGTGTCTTTTAGGGGATTAAAACTGAGTCGACCAGCAATCCCCAATGCCATAACAATGTCGGGGCTTGCGAGAAACGAAAGTGTTTCTGAGTTGCCGTCGTTGCGGCCACGAAAGTTTCTATTAAACGATGATAAAATAGAATTAGACGTTCCGTCTTTCATGTCATCACGTTTCCACTGTCCAATACATGGCCCACAGGCATTGGCCAAAACCGTTGCGCCAACTTGATTCATGGTTGCCATTTGACCATCACGTTTAATCGTCAGGTGAATTTGCTCAGAACCCGGTGAAACCAAAAAGGGCTGTTGCATTTTTATTCCCGCATCCACCGCTTCTTTAGCAATGTGTGCTGCTCTGCTAATATCTTCGTAAGATGAATTGGTGCAACTACCGATGAGGGCTGCAGTCAAGTTATCAGGATATTTATTTTCTTTTACATCTTGGGCTAACTTTGAAATGGGCCTAGCCACGTCGGGAGAATGGGGACCCACGACGTAGGGCTCTAGTTTATCTAAATCAATTTCAATAACTTCATCATAGAATTTAGAGGGATTTTTCTCGATTTCTGCATCGGCCTTTAAATTATGTGCGTTTTTTAAAGCAAGGTCTGCAATCTTTTCGCGATTGGTAATTTTTAAATAGGGCACCATGCGCTTATCAAAAGGAAATACTGAAGTCGTCGCACCAAGCTCTGCACCCATATTTGTAATCGTACCTTTACCTGTGCAGCTGATAGATTCGACACCAGAACCAAAATATTCTACGATCTTGTCTGTGCCACCTTTTGTCGTTAGTTTGCCGCAGAGATGTAAGATCACGTCTTTTGCCGATGTCCAACCGTTGAGTTTACCTTTGAGGTGAACTCCTATGAGTTTTGGCATTTTTACTTCCCAAGCAAGGCCTGCCATAACATCGGCGGCGTCTGATCCGCCCACTCCGATGGCAAGCATCCCCAGCCCCCCTGCATTGGGTGTATGAGAATCAGTACCAATCATGAGGCCACCAGGAAAAGCGTAGTTTTCTAAAACCACTTGGTGAATGATGCCAGCACCTGGCTTCCAAAATCCTAAACCATACTTATTGCAGACTGATTGCAAGAAATCATAGACCTCTTGATTTTCGTTCATGGCTGTCGAGGTATCTTCAGAAGCACCTTTACGTGCACGAATAAGGTGATCACAATGAACTGTAGACGGAACCGCCGTACTTGTACGACCTGATTGCATAAATTGCAGGAGTGCCATTTGAGCCGTGGCATCTTGCATGGCCACCCGATCGGGCCTGAGCAAAACGAAGCTACTTCCTCTTTTAGTTTCTTGATCAAAATTATCTAAGTGGGTGAAAAGAATTTTTTCGGCCAAGGTGAGACTGTCGCGGCCGATTTTTTTCTTTACGGTTTTGAGTTTTTCTTCCATGGAAGAATAGAGTTTAGAGACTTGTTCAGGGGTTGTTTCAATAGTTGGCACGGTGCTAGCTCCTTTGCTCTGATTTTCAAAGAAATGCTAGCACCCCGAGGGCAAAGGCTCAATGACCTTTAATTTTCAATTTTGACGCTAGTAGTTATTGTGAATTAGCTAAGTTCCAGACGTAATCATTTATATGGGCCAGGTCTTCAGGTGAAATCTTGATGTCTCTAATATCGCTCATTCCCAAAGGTGGATGGGCGACTTTGTCGCTGATAAATTGGAGAGATTCATCTTTGTCTTTAAAGATTTTGAAAAGACTAACTAAGTCTGTTGGGGATTTCTTACCACCAATTCCATTGAAACTGTGGCAAACGATGCATTTGCCACGAGCTTGACCGTAACCTTCTTCGACATTGGTTTTTGGTTTCTGACCCATTAACTCTTTGGGCGGCTCAATTTTGGCGAGCATTTCTTGGTAATCTTTTGCTTTAATGAGTCTCATGCTTTTGATTTCAAAGGGCCAACCATCTGGATATGTTTTCTCTGAATTTTTCCAGACTAAATAAAATGGGCCAGGTGAAACTATTCCCCAAGGAGCTTTTACCAGTTCCCACTTGGAATCTTTAGAAACTTCATTTATTGGATTTTTAATACCAGTTTGCTCGAAGGCAAGGAGGGCGTCTGCATTTTCAAGCTCACTAAGAAGTTCTGGTTTTAGAACGGGGTCGTAACCATCTAGGCAAGTAAACGCTAGCACATAGTCTTTAAGAGAATCACCTTTAGGCAAAAGTTTTTTTACAATTTCTTTGAGACTAATGCCATTGTATTTTCGACGTTTCACAATAGAACCATTTTCTTTGTAAGCGGGATTTGTGAATAATGTCATTTCGTGGATTTTGTATTTAGCGCGAAGATCGTCGATCCCTAGCGAATCCACCATTTCTTTGTCGCCGATTTGAAGGGTGGCTTTTAAGCATTGGCCTTTGATGTCTGAATAGTATTCATCATTCTGACAAAGAGTCGGTTGCGATTGAACCGGGTTTGAAGTTGGTCCCTGACAATAAACTTGGCTACCGAAAAAGACTACGGCTGCGATGGCTAAAAAATTCATTGGTTCCTCCAGAGTCTTATGAGCTTGAGCCTTCTTGAGGTCTTTTATTGCAAACGTGCCAAGGGTATTTTCGGCGCCTATTTTTGATCAGTGTTTTGACAAGTTATACCTGGGCGTTCTAAGTTATTGGAATAACACTATTTTTTATGTATTTTTTGGATTTTGGAAAAGTGACTTCCATGAGTCGCGACTTTCACCATTATCATAAATTTTCCAGTTAAACTTCTTGGAAAACTCCGACGTCGGCGGTAACAAACGCAATTATCAGAACTCTCGATACCATTTGAACATCCCACCATTGGAACATATGTACCCACGCAGGGCAATCGCATTTAATTTTAGATTTGAGCAAATAATGTCTCCTCTAAGTATTTATTGGACCAATTACATCTGTTACGCTTTCTCTTAAAACTTAACTTTGGATCTTGTGTCTTTAGCATATTCAAAGCCATTCTTCTTAGGAAAGCCATATTCTCAGCACCATGTTGAAGGTGTATCCGTGCATGGTCTTCCCGAAACGTCACATCAAGCACGTGATGGAGACTGTTTTCTATGCCCCAATGTGCACGAATAGCTCTGGCCGCTTCGTCTACATTTTCTTTTAGCGAACTAAAGTACCATCGAGTTTCTTGCGACTTCTCACCGTTAAACTCGCGGCTGGTATCAACCTGAATAAAAGAGTTCAGGTGTGGCCACTTACTCATAAAAAGATTTAAAAATTCAACTGGCATGTTCTGATAGTCAATGTCATCAAGGCTAACTTGCGTATATTCCCTACTCTCCTTTCGCCCGTGAGATTTTTCTTCTGTTTTAAATGACAGGGGGACCGCCAATTGTTTTTTAAAAATATTTTGAGCATATTTGAATACCGTATCTTGATTGCCCTTGAGACCGATCATGTAGTCTCCACCTTTTTCGACAATTTTATCGGCAATTCTCGGTGTAGCCCCACCAGCATCAAGAGTTACAATTGTGCCCTTAATAAAAATTTTATCAAGAAGGCTCTCCATAGCTCTTTTCTCG
>JAHFAE010000154.1 GCA_023250675.1 Oligoflexia bacterium
GGATCAGTTTTTTTAATTACAGCAAACGATTCTTTAAGTTGTACCGCGACACCCTCAACATTTTGGATTTTCTCGCCTTCTTGAGAAACAATGGCGATGGTGAACATGTTTTTCAAACGCTCGATCAAAATGAGATCGGCGTCGGCTCTCTCTAACAGCGGATAGTATTTGTCTCGAATATCCATTAAATACGATCGGTTCACACGGCCCACGATGATGTTCACGGTGAAATAGACAATAAAACCCATCAGAACGTAGATGAAAACTCGAAAGAGCATGCCTTGGATGGATCTGTTCTTGAAGTTGTCCAAAGAGTGTAAACCTCCCGGACCTCTTTTCGACTTTAATGCAGCATTGCAGGAGACTAGGATCACCAGCTTACAGGTAGTTTAAACTCGACATATGTCAGGTCTAAAAAGAACAAGAGAGACATTTTTATATAATTTCATTGGATCATTAGGAGATATATCAAATATCTGAATACATTTCCTAATTATTGCCTTTTCATTTTAAAAGTAGTACGGCCAAGAAAGAGTAACGCTCTACTTGGATTTTAATAATGCATCGCATGATAAAAGCCGTCCCCATAGTCAAAGAAATTTCTCGCTACTCTAGAAAAATCTCGATACCGTGATATTTAGCAAAACTTATTTATGGCGAGGGAATATGGGACAATTGATCGCAAAGCATTCGTTGTTGAGCCTATTTACGATCCTCTTTCTTGGTACCTCGGCTTTTGCCGAAACCAGAGAAAAACTTCTTTTGGCCGCGATGAAAGGCGAAAAAGACGTCGTGTCGAGCCTGGTTAGTTCAGGCGCCAACGTCAATGTTTCTACAAAGAAGGGTCTTACCCCGTTGATCCTTGCCTCTATAAAAGGTCACGAAGAAATTGTTAATACACTTTTGAATAAGGGCGCTGACGTAAATGCCAAAGACGAAAAAGGGTATACAGCCCTATTGGGCGCTTCAAACAATGGATTCGTTGAAATCATCAGAGCACTATTGGGTAAAGGTGCTGACGTCAATGCAAGAACCCACGAAGGAAATACCAGCCTCATTCTTGCCTCTCTCAATGGTAAAAAAGAGGCGGTCGTTACACTTTTAGATGGCGGAGCAAACGTCAATGCGCGCTCTGACAAAGGTTTAACCGCTCTTGGAGTTGCCGACGTTGCTGGCTACTCTGATATTGCCCGCATATTAGAACAAAAGGGCGGAAGCGAATAAGAATTGTCTCAAGAAATCAACTCTCTTAGATTTCTAATTATCGACGACATGTTAACGGTGAGAAAAGCCGTTACTCAGGCACTTATTGATCTAGGTGTATCGATGATTACTGGGGCAAATTCGGGTCAGCAAGCTTTAGACATGCTGACGAAAGCTGCAAATACAGATTTGCCATTTCACTTTGTAATCAGCGATTGGCATATGCCCGACCTCTCCGGTTTAGAGCTGGCACGTAAATGTCGACATAACTCTAAATTAGCAAATATTGGCTTTTTAATGCTGACCTCAGAGACCGATACTAAAAAAGTAGTTGAAGCCATGCTTGCCGGCGCGGACAACTATGTTTTAAAACCTGTGGTTCCCACAGATCTTAAAAATGAAATTATGAGTGTTGTCAAAAAAAGGTACCCTGCCGTTACAAATTAATTCGTACAAATGGCTAGTCTAGGTTTCAAAATGAACTAGAGCCAATTAATCATATGAACATCATCCAATCTGACTCAACAAAACAAGCCCTAATCTATTTAAATCCATCGTGATTTTGCCGATATAACCTTTGTGAGTGATTTCGAAAATGAACTAAAAATTTGCTTCCTCGATGAGGCAACGCAGCACCTTGATGACTGCGAAAAATGTTTTCTAGAATTAGAGCAAGGACTAAATAATCCGGAAACCATTCTCAAGATCTTTCGCCTCGCCCATAATCTTAAGGGTGCTTCACAAACCGCAGGTTTCGCCAACATCGGCGAATTCACCCACGAGTTAGAAAATCTACTTATAAAAATTAAGAACAACCAAATTGTCATCACCCAAGAAACTGTCACCCTTCTTCTTGAATGCAATGACCATCTCCGGTTTATGGTTGGAATTCTTAGAAAAGACTTAAATGCCCAAATAGACCACACCGAGCTTCTTGAAAAGGTTCGCGCCGGTGGAGTCACAAAATCGCCGCCAACTTCACCCCCATTACCGAAGATCACCGAAGACTCTGTTTCTGATGTTAGAAAAACCGCACTACGGCCCGAAAAAACACCAAGACTAGTAAATCCCCACTCAAATACTCCAGCTGGAACGCAAGTCCCTCAACCAGCACAATCATCACAAATGGCACCCACGCCAACAGTCCCGCCAAGGCCCGACTCAGCTCCTGACGAAAGTATTAGAGTCAGTCTCGAACGCCTCGAGCGCCTCAACAATTTTGTAGGCGAACTCGTCGTACACCAAACAGTGCTCAATCAAAACCTCAGCCAAATTCAATCACCTCTGCTTTTGAAAACAATTTCTTTACTTAATAAAATCACAAAAGAAGTTCAATACATCTCTATGAGTTGTCGCATGATCCCCCTGAGACAAACTTTTCAAAAACTTCAGCGTACCGCTCGTGACCTTTCGGTTGCCTTGGGCAAAATGGTCGACCTTGAAATTTCAGGGGAAGACACAGAGGTCGATAAAACCGTCACTGAGCATCTCGATGACCTTCTTATTCACCTGGTTCGAAATTCTATTGATCATGGTTTCGAAACTCCAACAGATCGCATTGAACTCAACAAACCTTTAAGAGGAAAACTAAAGCTAAGTGCCTACCACAGGGGTAATCAACTTGTCTTTGAAGTGCAAGATGACGGAAGAGGATTGGATGAAAACAAAATTCTCGCAAAAGCAGTCAAGGAAGGACTTATACCAGCAGGCGTAGATCTTGCTCCCAGCGAAATTCACCAATTAATCTTTGAACCCGGGTTCACAACGAAAACTGAAGTCTCTGAAGTCTCTGGCCGCGGTGTTGGACTTGATTCAGTTAAAAAAAATGTTGAGACTCTTTCTGGCGAAATTCAACTTGAAACAGCAAAAGGCCAAGGGACACTTTTTAGAGTATTCCTTCCCCTCACACTCGCAGTGATGGAAGGCCTTGTGGTTTCTATTGAAGAGAATCGCTATGTTATTCCGCTTGTTCAAGTTTACGAAATGTTAAGACTAGAACGGGCCCAGCTTGATTATATATCGGGTAAAGGAGATTTACTTGTACTTAGAGGAGAGACCATTCCTCTTTTTCACCTACACGAACTCCTCAAACTTCAAGGACAGCAAAAACCAGTGAGAGAAAACTTAGCTCTGATTGTGAAATCCATGGGTGCACCATTTGGTGTGGTTGTAGAAAAAGTAATTTTGCAAAATCAATTTGTCATGAAGCAACTAGGGAGCGAAATCAGAGATCGCCATGGCCTTCTTGGCACAGCCATCTTAAGCGATGGCCGCCCTGCCATGGTTTTAGACATCAATGATCTTGTCAGAAGAGCGAGAGCGGCAGCTCACCAAAGGCTCGAACTCAGAGCGGTGATGCCATCGTGAACGCGACGAATTTAAAGAGCCGCTATTTGACTTTCACATTGGGCGATGAAGAATACGCACTGCCATTAAGAAAGATCA